>CAXGVP010000163.1:0-7235 GCA_964013055.1 uncultured Albimonas sp. | reverse complement strand
CTCGAGGCGATCGGCGGCAATCTCTACCTGGAGACCGAGGCCTCGGGCCCTGCCGAGATCGGCGACGCCGGCGTCGACGGCCGCGGCATCTTCCGCGCGGGCTATCTCGAGGACAGCGCCGTGGACCCGGTGCGCGAGATCACCCGGCTGATCGAGGCGCAGCGGGGCTATGAGCTGAACGCCAAGGTGATCACGGCGGTCGACCAGATGATGGCCGCGACCGCGCAGGTCCGGTGAGCGTCATGGCCCATTCCGCCGCTCCGCCGCGCACCCGCGCGCGGCTGTCTCTCGCCGCGCTGCTGTGGGGGCTCGGCGCCGCCGCGGCCGCGGCGCAGGCCACCTGGGGGCCGCCCGGCTGGTCGCCCGGCGGCGCCGCGACGGGCGCCGTGGGCGAGCCTGCGGTCGTCGCCACCCGCCCGATCCCCAGCCGCACCATCCTGACCGAGAGCGACGTGGCCCTGCGCCCCAGCCCCTTCGGCGCCGGCCTGACCGACCCCGCCGCAGCGGTGGGGATGGAGACCCGCGTCGCCCTCTACGCCGGCCGCCCGATCCGGGCCGAGGATATCGGCCCCCCCGCGCTGGTCGAGCGCAACGCCCTGGTCCTGCTGCGCTATCAGCGGGGCGCGCTGTACATCACCGCCGAGGGGCGCGCGCTCGACCGCGGCGCCGTCGGCGAGCGCATCCGCGTCACCAACCTGTCGTCCCGCCAGACCGTCATCGGCCGCATCGCCGAGGACGGGGCGGTGGAGGTCCACCCATGAGCCTCGTCCGACCGCTCCTCCTGCTCGTCGCGCTGGCGCTGGCGGGCTGCGCCGACCGGCTGAACAACGTCGGCAAGGAGCCCGAGTTCACCGCCCCCGGCAACGCCGTGCGCCCCGCGCCGCCGGTGACCCCGCAGCGCCGCGCCATCGCCACGCCGCCGGAACGGACGCCGCCGCCCGGCTACGCGGTCGCCTCGCTGTGGCGCTCGGGCCCGGATTCGCTGTTCGGCGACCGGCGCGCCCAGTCGGTCGGCGACATCCTGACCGTGGTGATCGAGATCGACGACGAGGCGAACATCTCGAACGCCTCCGAGCGCAACCGCTCCGCCTCCGAGGACGTCTCGGTCAGCGCGCTGGTGGGCCTGCCTGCGCTGGTCGACAACGCCTTCGGGATCAACACCGATCCGGCGGCGGGGATCGGCTCGTCCTCGTCCTCCTCGGGCGACGGCAGCGTGACGCGGAACGAGCAGATCACGCTGCGCATCGCGGTCACCGTGGTCGACCAGCTGCCCAACGGCCATCTCGTCGTCGCCGGCAACCAGGAGGTGCGGGTGAACTACGAGCTGCGCGACCTGCAGGTGGCCGGGATCGTGCGCCCCGAGGACATCTCGCGGCGCAACGAGATCACCTACGACAAGATGGCCGAGGCGCGCATCGCCTACGGCGGCCGTGGCCAGATCTACGACGTGCAGCAACCCCGCTACGGCCAGCAGGTGGTCGACATCCTGATGCCGTTCTGAGCGCGGAGCCCCCTCGATGAAGAAGCTGATACCCGTGATCCTCGCGCTGATCGGCCTCGGCGGCGGCCTGTTCGCCGGGCAGATGATGCGCCCGCCGCCGGAGCCGGAGGCGGGGGCCGAGCCTGCCGCCGAAGGCGCCGCGACGGCGGGGGGGGAGCATCCGGCCGCCGAGGATCACGGCGGCGGCGCGACCGTGGCCTCGGCCCATTCCGACGGGCCGCCGCCCCCCTACGATCCTGACCTGCAGAGGGAGTACGCCAAGCTCGACCGCCAGTTCATCGCCCCCATCGTCGAACATGAGGAAGTGTCGGCGCTGCTGATCCTCACCCTCTCGATCGAGGTCGATGCGGGCCAGACGGCGGTGGTCTTCGAACGGGAGCCGAAGCTGCGGGACCGGTTCCTCAAGGTGCTGTTCCGCCACGCGCAGTCGGGCGCCTTCAACGGCGCCTTCACCGCCGCCCCGGTGATGGACGACCTGCGCGGCTCGTTGCTGGAGGCCGCGCAGAGCGTGCTGGGCCCGATGGCCCATGACGTGCTGGTGACCGACATCATCCGCCAGGACCTGTAGCGCCCGGCCGGGCGGCGAAAACCGTCGACCGGCCGGCAGGTTCGTGGCACCAATGTCCCCCGAAGCGACAGGCGCCCGCCCGAGGCGCCGCGCCAAGGGAGGATCCGATGACCGACGTGCTCAAGCGCGAGCTGAAGGACGGCCTGCTTGTCCTGACCATGAACCGCCCCGAGCGGAAGAACGCCCTGAACCCGGACCTGACGCTGGCCCTGCGCGACGCGACCGCGGCGGCGGCGATGGACCCCGAGGTCCGCGCGGTGCTGCTGACCGGCGCCGGCGGCGCCTTCTGCGTGGGCGGCGACGTGAAGGCGATGAACGAGGGGCAGGGCCGCGACGCCCCGGTGGGCGAGCGGATGCACTCGCTTCGCGACCGCATGAACGCCTCGCGCTACCTCCACGAGATGGAGAAGCCGACCATCGCCGCGATCGAGGGCGCCGCCGCCGGCGCCGGCCTGTCGCTGGCGCTGGCCTGCGACTTCCGGATCTGCGCCGAGGACGCCAAGATCACCACCGCCTTCGCCAAGGTCGGCCTCTCGGGCGATTATGGCGGCACCTTCTTCCTCACCCACCTGCTGGGCGCCGCGAAGGCGCGCGAGCTCTACCTGCTGTCGCCGGTGCTCTCGGGCGTCGAGGCGGCGCAGATGGGCCTGGTCACCCGCGCGGTTCCCGCCGGCGCGGTTATGCAGGAGGCGACCGCCTTCGCCGCCCGCCTCGCGGCCGGGCCGACCCTGACCTACGGCCGGGTGAAGCGGAATATCGCCGCGGCCGAGGCCGGCGGGACCCTGGGCGAGTGCTTCGACGAGGAGGCGCGCAACCACACGCTCTCCGCCCAGACCCACGACCACCGCGAGGCCGCCGCCGCCTTCGTCGAGAAGCGCGCGCCCGCCTTCACCGGGACCTGATCCCGCAGGCCGCCCGCGCCCGGTCCGCAGGCGATCGCCCGGCGGCTCGGGCGGCCGGCCCTCGGCGGCCGCCCATCGCAGCGGGGCCGCCATCAGGCCGAGACGCGGCGCCGGTCGGCCGGGGCGACCAAAGCCCGGCTCGCCCGGGCGAGGCGGGTCACGCCGTGAGGATGCACGGCGCGGGCTCCACCGCGCTCCGCCCGTGCCATGCGCCGGATCCCGACGGTCGCGCCCCGCCCCCCCATGGCCGGCAGGACGGCCGTCGGCCGCCCCGATGCCGCGGCGCCGGGCGTCGGTTGACTTGGCCATGAACGCCCCGTCATTCTCTGGCGTCACGTCCCGGAAGGCGCCGCCTCTGGGCCCGGGCGTGGGGAAGCAGGTCCGGGGGGCGTCTGCACGTCGATGATCCGCATCACCTCGGATACGCAGGCGAGGCTTGCGCAGCGCCGGCTGGATGCGCTGGCCGAGCGGCTGGTGATCTGGCTGGGCCGGCGCGATCCCGGCTGGTTGCGGGAATGGGGCGACGAGGCGCATGAGGCCGCGCGCGGATATGTGCTCGCGGCCGAGGCGGCGGACATGGTTCTTGAACTCGATTACGCGATGCTGGCGCTGGTCCTGGCCCGGCACGGCCGCGGTTGGCAGGACTTCCTGGCCGATCCGGAGGCGACCGAGATCCTGGACGACTCGGGCCGCAACGCCGGCGCGAAGGTCTGGCAGCTGCTCAAGCTGACCGAGGCCCGGCGCGACAAGACGAAGGGGGACGAGGGCGGATGACCCTTCCAGGCCGCGACCCGAGACGGCTGGCGCCGGAGGCCGGGGGCTCCGGCGGCGGCGGTCTGAACGACGCCGCGAAGGAGGCGAAGGCGGCCGGATTCTCCGACACGGCCACCCCGAACGAGCAGGTCATGGCCTGCGGCGTCGGCGCCCCGCCCGCCACCTACGAGCCCTGCGACACGGTCTCCCTGACGCTGGCCGACGGCAAGGGGCGCAGCGTCTCGTGCACCGAGCCCGCCGGCGTCGACGCCAGCCTCGGCGCCGAGCAGCGCGACCTGCTGCGCGGCCACGACCTGCTGATCCAGACCCGCGCCGACTATTTCAAGGACGACGGCAAGCTGGTGAAGGACGAGGACAAGGCCGAGATCACGGTCGAGGGCGTGACCTCGCCCGCCTGTCCCGTCTCGGAGCACGCGCTGACCCTTATGACCCCGCAGGGGAACGCGGGCGGCTCGACCTTCTCATGGCGCAACGGCTCCGGGAACCAGAAGCTGGAGGCCGCCCCCCTCGCCGGCGTCGGCGCCTGGGCGCGGTGGCTGGAGCCCTGCTGGGACTTCTCCGACCGCCGGGTGCGGCGCTGGACGGTCGAGACCCTGTCCTGCGGGATCCGCGACTCCGGGCGGCCCAACGGCTCGCTCACCGGGCTGGTCGAGGTGCACCCGAAGGACGACTTCCAGCTGGTCGTGAAGGTGCCGCCGCTGAAGTCCCTCAAGAAGACCGGCGAGGCGACGCTGGATGCCAGGGGCACGGTGGAGCTGGTGCGCTCGGAGACGCGCAGCGACGCGCGCGGTCGCGACGGCGCCACCTCCGAAAGCCGGGAGAGCTATTCGCGCTCGGGCGATTTCTCGCGCACCGAGACCCGCAGCACGACCCGCGACGGCGAGACCTGGCGCGAGAGCGAGACAGCCGGGACCCGCAACGGCGACCTGCGCTATTCCACGACGCAGACGCTGTCCTCGCGCGGGTCGGGCGGGCCGGGGCTGGTGCGGACCTCGACGCTGACGGAATCGGACGCGACCGACGGCGAGCGGGACTTCGTCTCGCAGGAGACGCTGGAGCTGGACCCCGCCTTCTCCCTCAAGCGCAACGGGGTGGAGCTGGACGTCACCCGGGCGGTCAACGACATCCTCAACCTCGCCGCCCGCCTGCGCGACGCCTGGAACGCGATGCAGAACTTCGTGCCCAAGGTCGGCTGGTACGCCGAGCTCGACATCGCGGTTCTGGAGGGCGAGATCACCGGGACCTGGGGCTTCCGCGAAAGCGCCGAGGCCGCCCACGCCCGCATCGCCCCGATCGAGCGGCACTATGCGATCAAGGGCCAGGTGACGGTGGTGCGGGTCGACGCCTCGCTGGCCTTCGGGCTGAACATCAAGGCGCCGGGCTGGTTCAGCGGGCATCTCTACGCCCTGATCGCCGAGGCCAAGGGCAAGGTGCACGGCCAGGCCGACCTGGGGTTCGAGTATTCCAACACCGCCGAGCAGCAGACCCCCGCCAGCTTCGAGGGGACCAGCACCGCCGAGATCGGCATCTACGGCGAGGCGACGCTGATGGCGGTGTCCTACAAGGCCAGCGGCTCGGTCAGCGGGGGGGTGAAGGTCTCCGGCACGCTGCGGGCGGATTTCGAGCAGGACCCGATCTTCGAGCTGAAAGCCCAGATGCTGGAACTGAAGGCCAACGTCACCCTGACCAAGACCACCAAGGGCCGGAACTACAACGAGGATTTCGTGTTCCTCGAGGCGCGCCCGATCTGGGAGGGCCAGTTCCCCAGGCTCGCCGACGCGGACGGCCGCGGGAGGGGGCGCTGATGGCGCAGGTGATCGCGATCCAGGTGCAGAGCCGCGCCGCCCGCGTCGAGGCGCGGATCAACGACATCCCCGTCTACGTCAACCGCGACGAGGACTTCGTCACCTACGGCGCCCCGGTGCACGAGTTCCTGGCCGGCGACGAGGTCTCGGTCGAGCTGATCCTGTTCCCCGGCGCCGACCCGACCGCCCCCCGCGCGGCGCCCGCGGCGGGCGCCCCCGGCCCCTCGGCCGCCGCGCGCCTGCGGCTGGCGGTGTTCGAGGAGGGGGACAAGATGACCTTCGAGGCTGGCCGCACCCTGGCCGAGCTGACCCTCGCCCACGACCCCGAGCGGCCCGACGCCTGGCCGCGCGTCGCGACCGCCTCGGCCCGGCTGCCCGATCCCGGCTACGACTGGCGCTGGGCCCGGGCGCCGGTCCTGTCGCTGGACGCGCCGCTGCGCCAGGGGCTGGACGCGCTGGTCGCCCACCTGGCGCAGGCCTTCGCCGCGCGCGACGGGGCGACGCTGGCGGCCTTCATGGCGGTGGTCCACCAGGAGCTGGCGCGCTGCTACCCGGCGATGTCGGCCCGCTTCATGGCCGAGGATTTCGCCAACGACGTCTCCACCGGCGCGGGGATCGAGGACTGGCGCCCCCGCCCCTTCGACCCCGAGGCGACCGCCTATCGCCTCGTCGCCGGCGGCCGCATGGTCGAGTGCCTGGGCAGGGACGGCCTGCCCCTGATCCGCACCGAGACCGACGACCTGCTGACGCCCGAGCGCGATCCCAACTACTGGGGCATCGGGATCATGGTGGGGCTGAACGGCCGGGCGCTGGAGGTCTGGCGCTGAGGGCGGGGCTCAGGGCTCGCCCTTCGCGGCACGGGGCGCGTCGGGGTCCAGCAGGCCGTCGGCGGCCCAGCGGTCGAACAACTCGGCGCTGACCTCGAAGTGCATCGAGTCCTCGCGCCCGAAGGCGGCGCCCCAGATCCAGCCCTCGGAATAGAAATAGTCGCTCAGCACGATCAGGCCGAACTGGGTCTTGCCGTCGCCCATCTGGTCGATGCCGCCCCCCACCGAGACGTCCAGCGCCACCCCGAAGGCGTGACGCGAGATGCCGTCGACCGAGCCGCGGATCAGCCGCGCGCAGAACCCGCCGTAGGACCGCAGCATGCCGTGCAGCTCGGGGTAGTCCTCCTTCACCCGGGCGAAGACGCGGGCGACCGACTCCAGCGCCGGCGCGATCAGCCGGGCGCGGAACGGGCCCACGTCCTCGACCGCCAGCAGCTCGGCCAGGCGGCTGCCGGCCTGCGGCGGCGCGCAGGTGTCGGTGAGGTCGTCCGAGGGCGCGCCGAGCGCCGAGGCCAGCATCTCCAGCCGCAGGGGCGACAGGTCCCGGTTCATCTCCCGCCGGTCCGAGAGCAGCATCAGGTTCTCGAACCCGCCCAGAGAGGCGCCGGGCGCCGCGGCGTTGGGGTCGTAGCTCTCTTCGCCCCGCGCGATCCGGTCCTGGCGCTCCAGCGCGTCGAGCCGGCGGCGCAGGTCCGCCATCTCGTCGTCCATCAGCACGATCCGCTCCTGCAGCGCGGCGGGGTTCACCGTGGTCTCGGGCGCGGGCGGGGCGGGCGGCTCGGTCAGCCGCCAGATGGCGGGGGCGGCGACGATCGCCAGCGCCACCGCGAACAGCGGCAGGCGCAGGCCGCCGTGGCG
>CAXGVP010000162.1:0-7305 GCA_964013055.1 uncultured Albimonas sp. | reverse complement strand
GGCGGCGGGCCAGAAGCTCGCCCGCCTCGACACCGCGGAACTGGAGGCCTCGCTCGACCGGGCGGAGGCGGAGGCGGCGCTGGCCCGCGAAAACCTCGCCCAGGCCGAGGCGCAGGTGGAGCTGCGCCGCTCGGAGACCCATCTCGCGGTGCATGAATACGAGCGCGCGGCCTCGCTGGTGACCAAGGGGCACGCGACGCAGGCGACGCTGGACGCGCGCCAGTCGGCCCGCGACGTGGCCCAGGCGGCCGAGCGCGCGGCCCAGGCCGCCGCCGCCACCGCCTGGCGCGCCATCGCCGCGGCCGAGGCGGAGGTCCGGCGCATCGTCTCGCTGATCGGCGATTCGACGCTGATCGCGCCGGCGGACGGGCGCGTGCTCTACCGGCTGGTCGAGCCGGGAGAGGTGGTCGCCGCGGGTCAGCCGGTGCTGACGCTGCTGGATCTCGGCGACGTCTACATGGAGGTGTTCCTGTCGGCCCGCGACGCCGCCCGGGCGGCGATCGGGGGCGAGGCGCGCATCGTGCTCGACGCCTTCCCCGAGGTCGCGATCCCCGCCGCCGTCAGCTTCGTCGCCCCCGAGGCCCAGTTCACCCCCAAGCAGGTCGAGACCCTGGACGAGCGCGAGAAGCTGGTGTTCCGCGTGCGCGTCCGCGTGCCGCCCGAGCTGATCGACGCGTATTTCGACCGGGTGAAGACCGGGATGCGGGGGCTGGCCTACCTGCGGCTCGACCCCGCCGCGGCCTGGCCCGAGGCGCTGGCCGAGCCGGTGCAGGGGCCCGCGCAGTGAGCGGGCCCGCGATGCGCATCGCGGGCGTCACCCATCGCTACGGCAAGGTCGCGGCGCTGGATGACCTCTCCCTCGAGATCCCCACGGGCCGCCTGGCGGGGATCATCGGCCCGGACGGCGTCGGAAAATCGACCCTGCTGGGGCTGCTCGCCGGGGCGCGGCGGCTGCAGTCGGGGCGGATCGAGGCGCTGGGGGGCGACATGGCCGAGGCCGGGCGCCGCCGCCGCGTCGCTTCGCGCATCGCCTACATGCCGCAGGGGCTGGGGCGGAACCTCTATGCGGAGCTGTCCGTGCGCGAGAACCTGGAGTTCTTCGGGCGGCTCTTCGGGCAGGGGCGGACGGAGCGGGACCGCCGCATCGCCTCGCTGCTGGCGGCCACGGGGCTGGACCCGTTCCCGGATCGGCCCGTGGGAAAACTCTCGGGGGGGATGAAGCAGAAGCTGGGGCTGTGCTGCGCGCTGATCCACGACCCCGACCTGCTGATCCTGGACGAGCCGACGACGGGGGTCGACCCGCTCGCCCGCGGCCAGTTCTGGGACCTGGTGGGCGAGATCCGGGCGCGACGGCCAGGGATGTCGGTGGTGGTCTCGACCGCCTACATGGACGAGGCGGCGCGCTTCGACTGGCTGGCGGCGATGGACGCGGGTCGGGTGATCGCCTCCGGCACGCCGGCCGAGATCTCCGCCCAGGCGGGCGCCGAGGACCTGGAAGCCGCCTTCCGCGCCCTGCGCCCCGGGGAGCGCAAGCCGGCGCTGCAGATCCCTCCGCGCGGCGAGGACGGGGCCGAGACGGTGATCGAGGCCCGCGGCCTGACCCGTCGCTTCGGCGATTTCGCCGCCGTGGACGGGGTCGATTTCGAGATCCGGCGCGGCGAGATCTTCGGCTTCCTCGGCTCCAACGGTTGCGGCAAGTCCACGACCATGAAGATGCTCTGCGGCCTGCTGCCCCCCTCGGAGGGCGAGGCGCGGGTCTTCGGCCGCCCCGTCGACGGCCGCGGCGGGCGCGAGGCGCGCCGGCGGCTGGGCTACATGAGCCAGGCGTTTTCCCTCTATGGCGAGCTGACCGCCCGGCGGAACCTCGACCTGCACGCCCGCCTGTTCGAGCTGCCGGCTCAGACCCGGCGGACGCGGATCGCGGAACTCAGCGAAAGATTCGGCCTGACCGCCCATCTCGACCAACGCGCCGATGCGCTGCCGCTGGGTGTGCGTCAGCGGCTGTCGCTGGCCGTCGCGGTGATCCATGCGCCGCCGCTCCTGATCCTGGACGAGCCGACCTCGGGCGTGGATCCGGATGCGCGCGACGACTTCTGGCGCCTGCTGGCGGAGCTGGCGCGCGAGCAGGGCACGACGATCTTCGTCTCCACCCACTTCATGGCCGAGGCGGAGCTGTGCGACCGCGTGGCCCTGATGCATGCCGGCCGGGTGCTGGCCTGCGACGCGCCCGCCGCCATCGTCGCGGAGGCCGGCGCGGCCTCCTTCGAGGACGCCTTCGTGGCCCATCTGCGCGCCGCCCAGGGCCCGCAGCCCGAGGCGCCCCCGCCCCCCGAGGCGGGGCAGGCGACGCCCCCGTCGGGCTGGTTCTCCGCCACCCGTTTCGCCGCTTTCGCCGCGCGCGAGACGCTGGAGCTGGTGCGCGACCCGATCCGGCTGGCCTTCGCCTTCCTGGGCTCGGCGATCCTGCTCACCGTGTTCTGCTTCGGCATCTCGCTCGACGTCGAGGACCTGCGCTTCGTGGCGCTCGACCAGGACCGCACGCCGCAGAGCCGGGCCTATGTCGCGGCCTTCGAGGGCTCGCGCTACTTCGCCGAAGGGCCGCCCGTGGCCTCCCCCGCCGAGGCGCAGCGGGCGCTGGTCGAGGGGCGCGCCTCGCTGATGCTGGAAATCCCGCCGGGCTTCGGGCGCGCGCTGGAGCGGGGCGTCGCGCCGGAGGTGCTGGCGGTGGTCGACGGCGCCGTCCCCTACAAGGGCGAGACGGTGGAGAGCTATGTCGCCGGCATCCACGCGGCCCATCTGGCGGAGCTGGCGCCGGGCGCCGCGGCGCCGGCCTCCATCGAGGTGCGCTTCCGCTACAATCCCGGGTTCGAGAGCCTCGCCGCCATGGCCCCGGCGATGCCGGCGCTGCTGCTGATCCTGCTGCCGGCGATCCTGACCGCGGTGTCGGTGACGCGGGAGCGGGAGCTGGGCACCATCGCCAATTTCCACGCCACCCCCGCCACCCGCCTGGAGTTCCTGATGGGCAAGCAGGCCCCATACGTCGGCGTCGCCTTCGTCAACTTCCTGCTGCTGTCGGTGATGATCGCGGGCCTGTTCGGCGTGCCGATGAAGGGGGGCGCGGCGCCGCTGGCGGCGGGCGCGCTGCTTTATGTCTTCGCGACCACCGCCTACGGGCTGGTGATGGCGACGGTGGTCTCCAACCAGGTGGCCGCGGTGTTCGCGACCGCGCTGAGCGCGCTGCTGCCGACGCTGCAGTTCTCGGGGCTGCTGCAGCCCGTCTCGACGCTGGAGGGGGGGGCGAGGGTCATCGGAACGCTGTGGCCGGCGAGCTGGTTCCTGCATCTCAACGTCGGCGCCTTCGCCAAGGGACTGGGCTGGGGCGAGCTCTGGCCCGATATCGCGGCGCTGGCGGTGTTCGGGCCGGCGTTCCTCGGCCTCGCCTGCCTGCTGCTGAAGGGGCAGGAGCGATGAAGGGGCGGCTGGCGCGGATCTTCTGGCTGGGGCTGAAGGAAATTCTTTCGCTTCGCCGCGACGTCGCCATGTCGCTGCTGCTGGTCTGGGCGTTCTCGGCCGCGGTCTATACCGACGCCACGGGCAAGACCGGCTCGGTCAACAACGTCTCGGTCGCGGTGGTGGACGAGGACCGCTCGGCCCTCTCGCGCGCGCTGGTCGCCGGCCTGCGGCCGCCAGAGTTCCAGCCCCCGGTCGAGATCGCCGCGCGCGACGCCGACGCGCTGATGGATGCGGGCGACTTCCTCTTCGTGATCTCGATCCCGCCGCGGTTCGAGGCGGACCTGATCGCGGGCCTCTCGACCGGGCGGGGCCCGCAGATCCAGCTGCTGGTCGACGCCACCGCCATGGAGCAGGCGGGGCTGGGCGCGGGCTACATCCAGCAGATCCTGGGCGAGGAGATCGCCCGCTTCGCCGCCGGGCGCGAGGGGGACGCTCCGCAGGCGATCCGGCTGGTGACCCGGTCGGCCTTCAACCCCAACCGCGACCCGGTGCAGTTCCAGGGCGTCACCAGCCTGATCGGCCACATCACCATCCTGTCGGTGATCCTCGCCGGCGCCGCCCTGATCCGCGAGCGCGAGCACGGCACGCTGGAGCATCTGCTGGCCATGCCCCTGTCGCCCTTCGAGATCGCGGCGGCCAAGATCTGGGCCAACGGGGCGGTGGTGCTGGGGGCGACGACCCTCTCGATGATGCTGCTGGTCGAGCGGGCGCTGGGGGTCGAGGTGGCGGGCTCGCGGCTGCTGTTCCTGGCCGGAACCGTCGTCTACCTGTTCTCGACCACGGCGCTGGGCATGGCGCTGGCCACCGTCGCGCGCTCGATGGCGCAGTTCGCGCTGCTGTTCTTCCTGGTGATCCTGCCGATGCAGATGCTGTCGGGCGCCGAGACCCCGATCGAGGGTCAGCCCGACTGGCTGCAGCCCTTCACCCTGCTGCTGCCGTCGCGCCATTTCGTCTCGATGGCCCAGGCGATCATCTTCAAGGGCGCGGGGCTGGAGGTGGTCTGGCCGCAGTTCCTGGCGCTGGGGCTGATGGGGATCGCGCTGCTGGGACTGAGCCTCGCGCGGTTCCGCGCCTCGGTGGCGGAGGAGCGCTGAGAGGAATCGACCGGGAGTTGATCGGCGTCAAGGCGGCGTCGCACGAACGGGGCAGGATGGGACAAAGGCCGCGAGTCGCCTGTCGCGGCCGGGTTCAGGAGGACTCGTCATGACCCATCGCCCGACCGACGCCCCCGCCGGCTTCGCGATGCCGGACCTTTCGGCCACGCCCTTCGCGCTGCTCGACCCCGCCCATGCGATGCGCGCCGGCCAGCGCTTCCTGTCGCTGTCGGCCGAGACCAATGCCCATGCGCTCGAGGGCCTGCAGCGGATGCAGCAGCAGTGGCTGGGCTTCGTCGCCGGCCGGCTGGACGACGACCTCGCCACGATGCGCGAGCTTGCGACCTGCCGCAGCGCGCCGGAGTTCTTCGAGACCAGCCTGAAGTTCTGGGACCGCGCCGGGCGCCAGTATGCCGAGGAGGCCGAGGTCGTCGCCTCCGAGACCCTGGCCCAGGCCCGCGAGGGGGCCGAGGACCTCAAGGCCGAGGCCGCCGCCCTGGCCGAGGCCGACTGACCCCGCAGGCCGGACCCGGGCGCCTCCCGCGCCCGGGGCGCGCGGGCCCTGTGGGGCATGGGGGCGACGCCCGGCGCGGGCCGGGCCGCTCAGAGCCGGTTGCGGAACTCGTTGACGTCCTCATCCTGGCCCGCGGGCCCGTGGGAGCGGCCGCGCCAGAAGCGCCAGATCAGCGCCAGCGCCACGCCCGAGAGCAGCATCCAGGCCACCAGCAGGACCAGCAGCCCCCCGGTCCCGGCGGGGTCGGGCAGCACCAGCCCCAGGCCGATGCTCCACACCAGCATCCCCAGCGCCATCGCGAAGGCGCCGAAGGAGAAGCTGAGCAGCACGTAGCCCGAGACCGCAAGTTCAGCCAGCAGCAGCGCCAGCCCGATCCCGAGCCAGATCCAGGGGTCGCTCAGCCAGGCCGCCAGCATCGCCTCAGTCCTTCGCCAGGATGGTGGCCGCGCGGGTGAAGCCGTCGGTGGCGTCGCCGGGCAGCACGATGATCTTGGAGTTCGAGGAGGCCGCAAGCTTCTGGAACGCGTCGATCTGGCGCTCGGCGATCTGGAAGCGGGCGGCGGCCTCGCCGCCCTCGGCCATGCCGTCGCGGATCAGGCGGTTGGATTCGGCGGTGGCGTTGGCGGTGACCATCAGCGCCTCGGCCTCCTTCTGCTGCTTGTAGAGGGCGGCGTCGGCGGCGAGCTCGACCGCGCGCTTCTCGCCCTCGGCGCGCAGGATCGCGGCGCGGCGCATCCGCTCGGCCTCCAGCACCTCGGCCATGGCGCGCTGGGTCTCGGGCTTCAGCTCCACGTCGGTGATCTCGGCCCGCGAGATGTTGATGCCGTAGTCGTCGGCCGCGGCCTCCAGCGCCTGGCGGATCTCGATGTTGAGGCTCTCGCGCTCCTGCTGCACGGCGTCGAGCTCGACCTTGCCGATCTCGGCGCGGACCAGCGACTTGATCAGGCCGATGACCAGCTCGTTGACGTTGGAGACGCGGAACACGGCGTATTCCGACTTCACGATCCGGTAGACGCAGAGCAGCTCGATCGAGAACACCACGTTGTCGCGGCTGACCACGTCCAGGCGCACGTCGGTGATCACCTGGTCGGCGATCGAGATCTTCGAATGGACCTGGTCGAGATAGGGCACGATCAGGTTCACGCCGGCGGCCAGCGTGCGGTGATACTTGCCCAGGCGCGTGACCACGTATTGTTCGGACTGGGGGACGATCCGCACGCCCAGGATCAGGGTGATCGCCAGGAACAGGATCACCACGACGAGGACGACCGAACTCGAGTCGAACATCGTCAGGAAGCTCATCGGATCGTCCATCGGCGCGGGGCCTCCCCTTTGAAATCTGCTCGATCATATGGCCCGCCTGCGCCGCGGGCGCAACGCGCGGGCGGCTCAGGGCGCGTCCAGGAACGCCAGGATCGCATCCAGCGCCGCCCAGTTGGGATCGCCGGGCAGGGGCACATGGCTGCGGCTCTCGATGGACAGGAAGGCCGCGCCGGGGATGCCCTCGGCCAGGCGGCGGCCCTCCTCGTGGGGCTGGACGCCATCCTGGGAGACGTGGACCACCAGCGTCGGCGCGCGCACGGCGCAGAGCCGGTCCGCCACGTCGAAGCGGTCGATCGCCTCGCGCAGGCGGGCGGCCTGGGGCGCCCCGGCCGAGGCCGCCTGCATCGCCGTGAGGTCGTCGAGCTGCGCGGGCGTGGCGCCGGGGGCGAAATAGGTGGCGAAGGCGCGCAGGAAGGGGCTGTCCGTCTGGCCCCAGCTGTGGCGGATCAGCGCCTGCATGGCGTCGCCGCGGGCCCGTTCCTCGGGGTCGTCGCGCAGGCTGCGGCCGCGGGCGTAGCCGCCCCAGATCGCCAGCCGGCGCACCTGCTCGGGGTGGCGCGCGGCGAAGGCGACCGAGACCGGCGCTCCCTGGCTGATCCCCAGCAGGTCGAACCGCTCGAGCCCGGACGCCTCGGCCACCGCGGCGAGATCGGCGACGCAGGCCTCGAGGTCGATCCCCGGCGGATCCCGGTCCGAGAGCCCGGTGGAGCGCTGGTCGTAGCGCACCAGCCGCCGCCCCGCGCCCAGCCGCTCGAGCAGCGGCGCCCAGACCTCGGAGCGCCAGTCGCGCTCGAGATGGGTCAGGAAGTGGCCCGCGCGCAGCAGCGGCGCGCCGGTAGCAGGGGGGGGGGGGGGCCCCCC
>CAXGVP010000161.1:0-7312 GCA_964013055.1 uncultured Albimonas sp. | reverse complement strand
CAGACGCGATGGACGGCTCCGGAGACCAGGCGCGGGGCTTGTTCTTGGGTGAGTCCGGAGCCCGCCGGAGGCTCCCCGGCCCGAACCTCCCTCCCACCGTCCCCCCCATTCACAGGCCCAGCCAAGCCCGCCCGCAGGGCGCCTGTAGACCCTTTCAGTCCTCGTAGTGTCCCGCCGCGGCGAAGCCTCCCCCCTGGAAGCGGGTCACCGGATCGTCGGGCGCGGGCGGCGTCATCGCCGCGTCGAGCTTGGCGCGGAACCCCTCGGCCGAATCCTGCGGGACCCAACCGACGTAGCCCACCTTCGCGTTGTCCCACCACCGCTCCGCGTTCGCCGAGGCGCCGTAGATCACCGGGCAGCCCAGCCGGGGCGCGCGGAACACCGCCTCGCACAGCCGCACGAAGTCGTCGGGCGAGAGCCAGGTCGCCAGCATCCGGTGGTCCCGCGGCTCGGGGAAACAGGAGCCGATGCGCACCCGCGCCGTCTCGATCCCGAACTTCTCCCAGTAGAGCATCGCCACCGCCTCCCCGAACACCTTCGAGACGCCGTAGAGGCTGTCGGGGGCGAAGGGGCTGTCGGCGTCCAGCGTCCGCTCCCGCGGGTGGAAGCCGATGGCGTGGTTGGACGAGGCGAACAGCACCCGCCGCACCCCCGCCTTCCGGGCGGCCTCATAGAGGTTGTAGAGGCCCGTGAGGTTGCCCGCGGAGATCTCGGCGAAGCTCCGCTCCACCGAGACGCCGCCCAGGTGCAGGATCGCGTCGCAGCCCTCGACCACCTCGCGCACGCGCGCGAAGTCGGAGAGATCGCAGCGCATTACCTCCTCTCCCGGCCCGGCGGGCGCCATCTCGGCGACGTCGGAAAGGCGCACCACCTCGGCCAGCCCTCCCAGCCGCTCGCGGGCGAGACGGCCGAGGCCGCCGGCGGCCCCGGTGATCAACAGGCGCTTGAGGGTCATCCGCTCACTCCAGCAACAGGCGCGGCAGTCCCAGCGAGATCGCGGGCACATAGGTCACCAGCATCAGCGCCGCGAAGACCGCCAGGTAGAAGGGGAAGATCGTGCGCACCGCCTGCTCGATGCGGATGCCGCCGATCACGCAGCCCACGAAGAGACAGGCGCCCACCGGCGGGGTGCACAGGCCCAGGCCGAGGTTCATCATCATCATGATCCCGAACTGGATCGGGTCCATGCCGATGCCGGTGGCGACGGGCAGGAAGATCGGCGTGCAGATCAGGATCAGCGCGGCCATGTCCATCACCATCCCCAGCGCCAGCAGCACCAGGTTCAGCAGCAGCAGGATCACGATCGGGTTCTCCGAGATCCCCATCAGCAGGTCGGTCAGCTGCTCGGGCGCGCGGTAGAGCGCCAGCATGTAGGCGAAGGCCGAGGCGCAGCCGACCAGCACCATCACCAGCGCCGTGGTGCGCACCGCGCTGACCACCGCGGCGCGGAAGGCGGTCCAGGTCAGCTCCCGGTAGACGATCCCGGTGATCACCAGCGCATAGATCGCCCCGAAGGCCCCGGACTCGGTGACCGTGAGCACGCCCGAGAGCACGCCGCCCACGATGATCACCGCCGTCATCAGGCCCGGCAGGCTGTCGGCGAAGCTCAGCGCCAGCGACCGCCAGCCGGGGAAGGTCTCGGCCGGGTAGCCGCGGCGCACGGCGACCCAGTAGGCGGCCGCCATCAGGCACAGGCACATCACGATCCCCGGCAGCACCCCCGCCAGGAACAGGTTCGAGACCGAGATCCCGCCCCCCGCCGCCACCGCGAACAGGATCATGTTGTGCGACGGCGGGATCACGATCCCCGCGATCGAGGAGGTCACGGTGACGTTCACCGCATAGTCGGCGTCGTAGCCCTTCTCCTTCATCACCGGCATCAGGATCGAGCCCAGCGCCGAGGTGTCCGCCACCGCCGACCCCGAGATCCCCCCGAACAGCATCGAGGAGGCGACGTTGACCACGCCCAGGCCGCCCCGGACCGAGCCCACCGCGTTCGCGGCCAGCGTCACCAGCCGGCGCGCGATGCCGCCATGCAGCATCAGCTCGCCCGAGAAGATGAAGAACGGGATCGCCAGCAGCGAGAAGGTCGAGACCCCCGACATCATCCGCTGGAAGGCCACGAACAGCGGCAGCCCCTCCCAGGCGAAGCAGGCCACCGCCGCGAGACCCAGCGCGAAGGCCACCGGCGCGCCGGCGATCAGCCCCAGCGCGAAGACGCCGAACAGAAGCGTCAGTCCCATGGCAGGCTCCGGGTGGGGGCGACGGCCCGCTGCGCGAGGCGCAGCGCGACGAACAGGAGACCCAGCGCCCCGAAGGCGACGAGGGCGGCATAGCGCCAGGCCTCGGGCAGGCCCAGCATCGGGATCTCGCGGGCGAGGTTGGTCCCCACCAGCTTCCAGCCCTGCCAGGTCATCAGCCCGCAGAACACGGCGACCATCGCGTCGGCGAGCACCCGCAGGACGGCGCGCGGGACGGGGGGCAGGCTCTCGCGGATGAAGTCGATGGACAGGTGGCTTTCGTCCCGCACGCCGACGGCGGCGCCCAGGAAGGTGATCCAGGCGATCAGCAGGATCGCCACCTGCTCGATCCAGGTCGGCGTGTCGTTGAGCACGTAGCGCCCGAACACTAGCCAGCCCATCAGCAGCACCAGCGCCACCATCTGCACGCCCGCGACCGCCATGCACAGCCGCGCCACCAGACCCATCGCCCGGTCGAGCGCCGGGAACGGCGGCGCGATGACGTCGGCCCTGGGCTCGGCCAGTTCGGGGATCTCGCCGAAGACGCCCTCGCCGGGCGCCCGGCCGTCGGGATCGGGGAAGGAGGAGCCGGCGCTCATGCCGCCCCCTCCCGCACCGGCCGGCGGGACGCGCCGGCGGCTCGGCGGGCGCCCGCCCGCGCGTCCCGCGTCCTCACTGCGCAGCCTTGATGTCGTCGATCAGGGACTTCAGGTCGGGGTTCTTCTCGATGAAGCCCGCGTAGACCGGCTCCATCGCCGACTGGAAGGCGGCCTTGTCCGAGACCTCGTTGATCTCGACCCCCGACTCCGCGACCTTCTCGCGGCTGGCCTTCACCCGCTCGGTCATCAGCTCGCGCTGCAGGCTGGCGGAGTTCATCGCCGCCGTCTTCACCGACGCCTTGTCCGCGTCCGAGAGCGCGTCCCAGGAGGCGGTCGAGATGCACAGGCACTCGGGGATGATCAGGTGCTCGGTGATCGAGTAGTAGCGCGCGACCTCGTAGTGGTTGGTCGACTCGTAGCTGGCGTAGTTGTTCTCGGCCCCGTCGATGACGCCGGTCTTCAGGGACTGGTAGACCTCGCCGAAGGCCATGGGCGTGGCGTTGCCGCCCAGCGCGCCGACCATGTCGACGTAGAGCTGGTTGTTCATCACCCGGACCTTCAGGCCCTTCACGTCCTCGGGCGTCACCACCGGGTGCTTGGTGTTGTAGAAGCTGCGCGCGCCCGAATCGTACCAGGCCAGCGCCACCAGCCCCTGCTCGGCCATCGCGTCCGAGAAACGCTGCCCGATGGGCCCGTCCATCACCGCGTACATGTCGGGGATCGACTTGAAGATGAAGGGCAGCGACAGGACGTTGGTCGCGGGGATGATCGGCCCCATCGGCCCGAGGTTGAAGTTGCCGAAATCCAGCGCGCCCATCCGGGTCTGCTCTATCGCGTCGGGCTGATCGCCCAGCACGGCGTTGTGGTAGACGGTGGGGGTCACCCGGCCCTCGGTCGTCTCGGCCACCTCCTTGGCGAAGGCGTCCAGCGCGATGCCGTTGGGGTAGGTGGGCGGATGGATGTTCCAGCCGCGCCAGTCCTTCGCCGCCAGCGGCGAGGCCGCCAGCGCGGTCAGGGCGGCGAGCGCGGCGGCGCCCAGCTTCAGTCTGGAGATGCGGGTCATGTCGTTCCTCCCGGAATCGGCGGCCCTTGCTCCCTGGCCGCGCTGACGCTTGTTATCGCAGCGTGACCCTGCCAATTCATATGATGACTTGTCAACACGAGATATGACGTTCGCTCTTGCAATTCGCCGTCGCCGGAACGACCCTGCCGCTCCCTGCGCCGCTCCGCGCAGCCCCCGCCCCAGGAGACCGCCCGCATGACCTCGCCCCACCGCAGCCCCGCTCCGCGCGCGTCCGGCCGCAAGAGCCTGACCGCCGGCGTGATCGAGGCGCTGCGGGGCGAGATCCTCTCGGGCGCCCTGACCCCGGGCGACAGGCTGCCCACCGAGCCCGCGCTGATCGCACGCTTCGGCGTCTCGCGCACCGTGATCCGCGAGGCGATCGCCGAGCTCCGCGCCGACCGCCTTGTCGAGAGCCGCCACGGCGTCGGCGTCTTCGTCCTGGCCCGACCGGAGCCCGACCCCGCGGGCATCCCGCTTCCCGCTTTCTCCAAGATTTCCGATATGATCGAGGAACTTGAGCTTCGCGCCGCGGTCGAGATCGAGGCCGCCGGCCTCGCCGCCCAGCGCGCCAGCCCGGCGCAGGAGGCGGAGATCGAGGACAGCCACCGCCGCTTCGCCCAGGCCGCGCGCACCGGCGATCCCTCGGCCGAGGCCGACTACGCCTTCCACATGGCCATCGCCCGGGCGACCAACAATCCGCGGTTCGAGCTGTTCCTCTCCCAGCTCGGCCGCCGCACCATCCCGCGCGAGAAGCTGCGCGACTCGCTGGGGGCGAACCCGCCGGCCCCCGACCTCGCCCGCCTGATCGCGGAACATGCCGACGTGGCCGACGCCATCGTCCGCCACGACCCCGGCGCCGCGCGCGCCGCGATGCGCGCCCACCTGCTCGGCTCGGCCGACCGCTACCGCTCGCTGGCCCGCCTCGCCGCCGCGGCGGAACGCGGGGAGGCTTGACCGGGGCCGCCACGTCATCATATGACTTGTCGCGTTCGCAGTCGATCACGCCGGAGCGCGCCATGACCCCCGCCCTGTCCCCCGCGGAGCTGAAGACCCGGATCGCCTCCGGCCTGCTGTCGTTCCCGGTGACCCATTTCGATGCGGACCTCGGTCTGGACCTGGCCTCCTACGCCCGCCACGTCGACTGGCTGTCGGGCTTCCCCGCAGCCGCCCTCTTCGCCGCCGGCGGCACCGGCGAGTTCTTCTCGCTGACCTCGCGCGAAATCGGCCGCGTGGTCCGCGCCGCCAAGGAGGCCTCGGGCGCGACCCCCATCATCTCCGGCTGCGGCTACGGCACCGAGATGGCGAAGGAGATCGTGCGCGAGGCCGAGGCCGCCGGCGCCGACGGCATCCTGCTGCTGCCCCACTACCTGATGCGCGTCCCGCAGGAGGGGCTCTTCCAGCACATCCGCGCCGTCTGCGCCTCCACTGGGCTTGGCGTGATCGTCTACAACCGCGACAACTCGATCTGCACGACCGAGACCATCCAGCGCCTGGCCGACGCCTGCCCCAACCTGATCGGCTTCAAGGACGGCTCCGGCGACATCGGCCTGGTGCGCGAGATCACCCGCACGCTGGGCGACCGGCTGTCCTACATCGGCGGCATGCCCACCCACGAGCTCTTCGCCGAGGCCTATGACGGGGCCGGCGTCTCCACCTATTCCTCGGCCGTGTTCAACTTCGTCCCCGGCATGGCGATCGCGTTCTACGAGGCGCTGCGCGCCGGGGATTCGGCGAAGATGGGCGCGCTGCTCGACGACTTCTTCTTCCCCTTCGCAAAGATCCGCGACCGGCAGCCGGGCTACGCGGTCTCCCTGATCAAGGCGGGCGTCGCGGCGGCCGGCTACGGCTCCGGCCCCGCCCGCCCGCCGCTGACCACGCCCTCGGCCGAGGAAACGGCGATGCTCAAGGCCCTGATCGAAAAGGTCTCCTGAGATGCGGATCGAGGCGATCCACGCCCACGTCCTGCGCCACGACCTGGACGCGCATTTCCAGAGCGCGTTCTCCACCTTCACCACCCGCTGGGCCTGCCTGGTGGAGGTGGTCTGCGACGACGGCACGGTGGGCTGGGGCGAGTGCCTCGGCCCCGCCGGCCCCAACGCGGCGCTGGTGCGGGCGATGGCCCCGCTCGCCCTCGGCCGCGACCCGCGCGACATCGAGCCGATCTGGACCGAGATCTATTCCCAGTTCCGCGACCAGGGCCAGCGCGGCGCCACGATGACCGCGCAGAGCGGCATCGACATCGCGCTGTGGGACGTCGCGGGCCGGCATTTCGGCGTCCCCGTCCACCGTCTGCTCGGCGGCGCCTATCGCTCGGACGTCCCCTGCTACGCCACCGGCGGCTTCCGCCCCGTGGGCCGCGACCGCGACGAGGCGCTGGCCGAGGAGCTGGCGGGCTACCGCGAGGCCGGCTTCGGCGCGGTGAAGATCAAGATCGGCTACGGGGTGGCCGCCGACGTCGCCTCGATCCGCCTCGCGCGCGAGGTCCTGGGCCCCGACATCGCCCTGATGATCGACGCCAACCACGGCTACGACGCGGTCGAGGCGGTGCAGCTCGGCCGCGCCGTCGCCAACCAGCGCATCGACTGGTTCGAGGAGCCGGTGGTCCCCGAACTGCTCGACGCCTATGCCGAGATCCGCGCCCGCCAGCCGATCCCGGTGGCCGGCGGCGAGACCTGGCACGGCCGCGCCGGCTTCGCCGAGGCCATCGCGAAACGCGCCGTCGACATCCTGCAGCCGGACGTCTGCGGCTGCGGCGGCATCACCGAGATGCGCAAGATCGTCAGCCTCGCCGAGACCGCCGGCATCCGCGTCACCCCCCATGTCTGGGGGACCGGCGTGGCGCTGGCGGCCAGCCTGCAGATGCTCGCGACCCTCCCCCCCACGCCGCCCCGCCACACGGAGCGCGCCCCCCTGCTGGAGTTCGACCAGACCTGGAACCCGTTCCGGCAGGAAATTCTCTCCACGCCCATCGCCCACCACGCCGGCCGGGTCGCCATCCCCCAGGCCCCCGGGCTCGGCGTCGAGATCGACCGCGCCGCACTGGCCCGCTACTCGGTGGAGGCCTGAATGGACCGCCCCCTCTCCGGCCGCCCTCCGCGCCTGACGCTGCCCGCGGGCGCCGTCGACACGCAGATGCACTGCTACCTGCCGGGCTTCTCCTCCGCCCCCGGCGCGCTTCCCCTGCCAGAGGGCGACACCGGCCCCGAGGCCTATCGCAAGCTGATGGCCTGGCTGGGGATCTCGCGCGCGGTGGTGGTGCAGGGCAACGCCCACGGCGCCGACAATGCCAATCTCTGCGCCGTGCTGGCGGCCTTCGACGACATCGCCCGCGGCGTCGCTGTGATCACGCCCGCGAGGACCGACGCCGAGCTCGCGCGCCTGCACGCCGCCGGCGTCCGCGGCGCCCGGAT
>CAXGVP010000160.1:0-7363 GCA_964013055.1 uncultured Albimonas sp. | reverse complement strand
GGGCGGCGGCCTCGGCGAGTTCCGCCACCGCCGAGATCGGGGCCGAGCCGAAGTCGATCTGAAGGGCGATCCCGGCCGGCAGCGGCTCGGGGTCGGACATCGCGTGGACGACGCCCAGCAGGTCCTCGGTCTCCATCTGCTCGGTCCCGGGCTGCGAGAACTCCAGGAACCAGCGGCGGAGCGGGGCGAGGTCGGGGACGCCGCCCTCGATCTCCAGCGCCAGCATCGCCGACTCCCAGCGGAACGGCGTCACCAGCAGCGACAGGCCCGGCGCGGCGATCAGCTCCAGCGGGGCCATCGCGGCGCGCAGGGCCCGGGGCAGGGGGGTGTGCACGACGGCGTGGGTGATGCGGCCCGACTCCTCCGCCTCGAAATCGTGGCGCGAGGGCAGGGCGAGCACCCCGTCGCGCAGCACGCGGCCGTCAGGCGCGCGGCGCCAGGGCTCGGGAACCACGTCGGCGCCGGCGTCGATGGCCCGCGCCATGCGCGCCAGCATGTCGGCGAGATGCAGCTCCCTCAGGGGGGTCAGCGCGGCGATCAGGATCGGATCCGCGGTGGTCATCGCACGCCGAGGTCGGAGAGCGCGCGCGCAAGCTCCGGCGGCAGGTCCGCGGCGGGGCCGTCGCCGCCCCCTTCCAGGTCCGCGGGCGCGGCCTCGGGGGCCAGGTAGCGCCAGCCCTGGAAGGGGCGGCGGGGGGCGGGCTGGGTGCGCACGATCTCGGGGTCGAGCACCAGCGCGCAGCGGCGCACGCCGTCGCCATGGTCGACCTCGCGCATCTCCTCGATCCGCTGGCGGGCGAGGATCACCCCCTTGATCACCCAGTAGAGGCTGCCGCCGGAGGAGGTGATCTCCTCCTCCCGCTTCGGCCACATGCGGGTGACGTGGACCGGGCGCGGGTCGCGGCCCGTCGCCAGCGCCTCGGCCGTGCGGGCGCGCTGCCAGGTCTCCAGGTCCTCGACCGAGTCCGCGCTGACGCACAGCTTGACGATATGCAGGCGGGGGAGGGTCTCGGGGGGGAGGTCGTCGCGCAAGGCGTGTCTCCGGTCAGGCCACGTATCGGCCCCCGCGCCCGGCCATGCGGGCGCGGCAGGCTCGGAACCGGGGGGCCGGGCGGGGGCCCCGCTCAGGAAGGCTCCTGCGCAGGACGCCCCCCGCTCAGGAAGGCCCCCCGCTCAGGAAGCGTAGCGCTGCAGCGGGGCGACGTCGAGCGCCCCGGACCGACGGTCGCGGATGGCGCGGGCGGCGGCCCGGGCGCCGGCGGCGGTGGTGTAGTAGGGGATCTTGCCGTAGAGCGAGACCGAGCGGATCTCGCGGCTGTCGGAGACCGACTGGCTGCCCTCGGTGGTGTTGATCACCAGCGCCACCTGCCCGTCCTTCAGCGCGTCGACGATGTTGGGGCGGCCCTCGTAGACCTTCTTCACCGTCTCGGCCTCGACCCCGTTCTCCCGCAGGAAGGCGGCGGTGCCGGAGGTGGCGAGGATGTGGAAGCCGAGCTCCGCCAGCGTCTGCGCCGGCTCCAGGATCGCCTGCTTGTCGGCGTCGCGGACCGAGACGAACACCGTGCCGCCGTCGGGCAGCAGCGTGCCGGCCCCGATCTGGGACTTCAGGAAGGCCCGGTCGAAGCTGACGTCCAGCCCCATCACCTCGCCGGTGGAGCGCATCTCCGGCCCCAGCAGGGTGTCGACGCCGGGGAAGCGGGCGAAGGGCAGCACCGCCTCCTTCACCGCGAAGCGGGGGATGTCGGGGGACTTCAGCGTGAAGACGCCCAGCTTCTCGCCGGCCATGACGCGGGCGGCGATGGCCGCGATCGGCGAGCCGACGGCCTTGGCGACGAAGGGCACCGTGCGCGAGGCGCGCGGGTTGACCTCCAGCACATAGATCTCGCCGTCCTTGATCGCGAACTGCACGTTCATCAGGCCGACGACCTGCAGGCCGAGCGCCAGCGCCTTCGTCTGCGCCTTCAGCTCGTCGATCATCTCGCGCGAGAGCGTGTAGGGCGGCAGCGAGCAGGCGCTGTCGCCCGAATGGACGCCCGCCTCCTCGATATGCTCCATGACGCCGGCGACATGCACGTCTACGCCGTCGCAGAGCGCGTCCACGTCCACCTCGACCGCGCCCGAGAGGTAGCTGTCGACCAGCACCGGGGAGGAGCCGGAGACCACCACCGCCTCGCGGATGTAGCGGTTCAGGCCCTCGTCGTCGCGCACGATCTCCATCGCGCGGCCGCCCAGCACGTAGGAGGGGCGGATCACGACCGGGTAGCCGACCTCGTGGGCGATGCGCAGCGCCTGCTCGCCGGTGGTGGCGATGCCGTTGCGGGGCTGCTTGAGGCCCAGCTTGTTGAGCAGCTGCTGGAAGCGCTCGCGGTCCTCGGCAAGGTCGATGGCGTCGGGCGTGGTGCCCAGGATCGGGATGTCGTTCGCCTCCAGCGCGCGGGCGAGCTTCAGCGGCGTCTGGCCGCCGAACTGCACGATCACGCCGTGCAGCGTGCCGGCCTCCTGCTCCTTGAACAGGATCTCGAGCACCGACTCCTCGGTCAGCGGCTCGAAATACAGCCGGTCGGAGGTGTCGTAGTCGGTCGAGACCGTCTCCGGGTTGCAGTTGACCATGATGGTCTCGTAACCCGCGTCGGTCAGCGCGAAGCAGGCGTGGCAGCAGCAGTAGTCGAACTCGATCCCCTGGCCGATCCGGTTCGGACCGCCGCCCAGGATCACCACCTTCTTGCGGTCGGTGGGGCGGGATTCGCACTCGACCCAGCCCATCGCGTCGGCTTCGTAGGTCGAATACATGTAGGGGGTCTGCGCCTCGAACTCGGCGGCGCAGGTGTCGATGCGCTTGAACACCGGGCGCACGTCCATGGCGTGACGGATGCGGCGCACCGCGTCCTCGCTCATGTTGGCGAGCTTGCCGAGGCGGGCGTCCGAGAACCCCATCATCTTCAGCGTGCGGAGGCCGGCGGCGTCGCGGGGCAGGCCCTCGGCGATCAGCTTCGCCTCGGTGTCGATGATCTCGGCGATCCGCTCGAGGAACCACATGTCGTAGGCGGTGGCGCCGGCGATCTCGTCCAGGCTCAGCCCCTCGCGCATCGCCTGGGCGACGATGCGGATCCGGTCGGGGGTGGTCTTCGACAGGGCCGCGATCACGGCGCGCTTGCGGTCGGGCTCGGCGGTCTTGTCGTCGACGCCGGGGATCTCGATCTCGTCGAAGCCGGTCAGTCCGGTCTCCATCGAGGCGAGCGCCTTCTGCATCGACTCGGCGAAGGACCGGCCGATGGCCATGACCTCGCCCACCGACTTCATCGCGGTGGTCAGCTCGGGCTTGGAGCCGGGGAACTTCTCGAACGCAAACCGCGGGATCTTGGTCACGACATAGTCGATGGTCGGCTCGAAGCTCGCCGGGGTCACCTTGGTGATGTCGTTGTCCAGCTCGTCGAGCGTGTAGCCCACCGCCAGCTTCGCGGCGATCTTGGCGATCGGGAAGCCGGTGGCCTTGGAGGCCAGCGCCGAGGACCGCGACACGCGCGGGTTCATCTCGATCACCACCATGCGCCCGGTCTCGGGCTGCAGGGCGAACTGGACGTTGGAGCCGCCCGTCTCCACCCCGATCTCGCGCAGGACCGCGAGCGAGGCGTTGCGCATCCGCTGGTATTCCTTGTCGGTCAGGGTCAGCGCGGGCGCCACGGTGATCGAGTCGCCGGTGTGGACGCCCATCGGGTCCACGTTCTCGATCGAGCAGATGATGATGCAGTTGTCCGCCTTGTCGCGGACCACCTCCATCTCGAATTCCTTCCAGCCGAGCAGGCTCTCGTCGATCAGGATCTGGCTGACGGGCGAGGCGTCGAGCCCCGACTTGCAGATCCGCTCGTAGTCCTCGCGGTTGTAGGCGACGCCGCCGCCGGTGCCGCCCAGCGTGAAGGCGGGGCGGATGATGGCGGGCAGGCCCACATGCTCGATCGCGTCCATGCACTCCTGCATGGTCGAGGCGATGGTCGCGGCCGGGTTCTCGAGGCCGATGCGGTCCATCGCCTCGCGGAACAGCTTGCGGTCCTCGGCCATCTCGATGGCGGCGCGCTTCGCGCCGATGAGTTCCACGTTGTATTCGGCAAGCACGCCGGCGTCGTCGAGCGCCAGGGCGGCGTTCAGCGCGGTCTGGCCGCCCATGGTGGGCAGCAGCGCGTCGGGGCGTTCCTCGGCGATGATCCGGGTCAGGACCTCGGTCGTGATCGGCTCGATGTAGGTCGCGTCGGCCATCTCGGGGTCGGTCATGATCGTGGCGGGGTTCGAGTTCACCAGGATCACCCGGTAGCCCTCTTCGCGCAGCGCCTTGCAGGCCTGGGCGCCGGAGTAGTCGAACTCGCAGGCCTGCCCGATCACGATGGGCCCCGCGCCGATGATCAGGATCGAGGAGATGTCGTCGCGGCGGGGCATGTGGGCGTTCCTCGGGCTCGTTCGCCTGACCCCCGCGCGGGTCGCGCAGGGTTACGGCGTCAAACGGTCAGGTCGGCTGGGACCGCGCGGGTTATAGCGGAGCGCGCGAAGGACGCAAGGCGGCGCGCCCCTCGCATCCGCAACATCGGGCCGCGAACCCCTCAGTGGGGGCGTGAAACGGCCCCGGCCCGTGACGCTCCGTCGCCGCAGGGGGCGGGGCGCGGGGTTCCGCAGGGGCGAATCGCCCGGCCTGCGACGTGGCGGGCGGGGGCCGCCGCCTCTGGAGGTTTGTGCCCCGCGTTCCCCTGCGTCTAAGGTGGAGGCCACCCGCGTCCCTCTCCCGGATTGAAAGAGAGCCATGGCCACCGAGGCGGATCCTGCCTTTCTCGAAACCGCGACCGTGTTCCTGGGCGCCGCCGTGATGGCGGTGCCGATCTTCAAGCGCGCCGGGCTGGGCTCGGTGATCGGCTACCTGGCCGCGGGGGCGCTGATCGGCCCCTACGGGCTGGCGCTGGTCGCCGACGTGCAGACCGTGGTGGGCTTCGCGGAATTCGGCGTGGTGCTGCTGCTGTTCGTGATCGGGCTGGAGCTGCGGCTCGGCCGCCTCTGGCGGATGCGATACGAGATCTTCGGGCTCGGCCTCGCGCAGGTGCTGCTGACCGGGGCGCTGCTGTTTCCGGTGCTGCGCATGGCGGGCTTCGGCTGGAAGCCGGCGCTGGTGATCGGCAGCGCGCTGGCGCTCAGCTCCACCGCCTTCGCGGTGCAGCTGCTGCGCGAACGCGGGGACCTGTCGCGGCCTTACGGCGACCGGGCCTTCTCGATCCTGCTGTTCCAGGACCTCGCCATCGTGCCGCTGCTGGCGATGATCGCGATCCTGGCGCCCTATGCCCGAGGCGACGGGCTGCAGCTGGAGAACGTGGCCCTGGCGCTGGGCGCCGTCGCAGCCCTGGTGCTGGTGGTGCGCTACGGCATGGGCCCGCTCTTGACCGTCATCGCCCGCTCGAAGGCCGACGAGGTGTTCACCGCCGCGGCCCTGCTGGTGGTGATCGGCTCGGCGCTGGCGATGCACGCGGTGGGGCTGTCGATGGCCATGGGCGCCTTCATCGCCGGCGTGCTGATGGCCGACACCGAGTTCCGCCACCAGCTCGAGACCGACATCGAGCCGTTCCGAGGCCTGCTGCTGGGCCTGTTCTTCATGGGCTTCGGCATGTCGGTGGACTGGGGGCTGGTGGTCGACGCCTGGTGGGTGGTGCTGGGCGGCGCCTTCGGCCTGTTCGCGGCGAAGGGGCTGGCGCTCTATCTCCTCTCGCGGATCGGGCGCTCGGACCATTTCGACGCGGTGCGGATCGCGGCCACCCTGGGCCAGGGCGGCGAGTTCGCCTTCGTGATGTTTTCGGCCGCGGTGGCGAACCTGCTGATCGACCGCGAGCAGGGCTCGATCCTCTCGGCGATCGTGACGCTGTCGATGGTGCTGACTCCCTTCGCCCTGAAGCTCGCCGACCGCCAGCGCCCGAAGGAGGAGGACGGCGAGGCCGACCCCCACGCGCTGGAGGAGGCCCCCAACACCCGCATCCTGGTGGCGGGCTTCGGCCGCGTGGGCCAGGTGGTGGCGCGGGTGATGCGGATGCGCGGCTACGACGTGACGGTGATCGACAACTCGACCCGTCTGATCCGCATGGGCGCCTCGATGGGGGCGACGGTCTACTACGGCGACGCGCGGCGGCTCGACGTGCTGAAGATGGCGGGGGCGGGCCAGGCGGACATGATCTTCCTGTGCATCGACGACCGCGACGGCGCCAAGGCGGCGGTCGAGAAGATCCGCCACGCCTTCCCCGAGGCCCTGATCCTCGCCGACACCTACGACCGCTTCTCCGAGGTCGAGCTGCGCGAGGCCGGCGCCCACGAGGTCGTCCGCGAGACCTTCGAGAGCGCCGTCGAGCTGGCCCGCCGCGGCCTGCACCGGATGGGCGACGGCGACGTCGCCGCCGACCTGATCGAGGAGTTCCGCCGCCGCGACGCCGAGCTCGCCCGCCTGCAGACCCAGTACGGCGTCCAGGAGGGGCTGCAGAAGCTGCGCGAGAAATACACGCTCGACCAACCCGGCTGAGCGCCGGCCTCCCCGGCCCACAGGCGCCCTGCGGGCGGGCTTGGCTGGGCTGCGCCCGGGGGCGGCCTCGGCGCTTCCGGGCGCAGGGCGGCGCCTGGGGAGAGGGTCGGAGAGGACCGGACTACAGGCGCCCTGCGGGCGGGCTTGGCTGCGCTGCGCGCGGGGCTGGCCCTGGCGCTTCGAGCGCAGGATGGCGCGTGGGGCGAGGGTTGGAGGGGACCGGACGACAGGCGCCCTGCGGGCGGGCTTGGCTGGGCTGCGCCCGGGGCTGGCGTTGGCGCTTCGGGCGCGGGGCGGCGCGTGGGGCGAGGGTTGGAAGGGACCGGACTACAGGCGCCCTGCGGGCGGGCTTGGCTGCGCCGCGCCCGGGGCGGGGGTCAGTCCCGGAGCAGCAGGAGCATGGCGACGATGGTGATCGCGATGCCGGCGAGGACCGGCGGGTGGGGCCAGTGGCCTGCGAAGATCCCCTCCCACAGCACGATGAAGGACGGGACCAGGTAGCCGTAGGCCATCACCTTGCCGGCGGGCAGGCGCAGGGCCGCGAACTGGAGCAGGAAGAAGCTCAGCGCCGTCGCCCCCAGCGCCAGGTAGAGGATCGCCGCCCACACGATCGGGGGCAGGGCGGTCCACTGCGTCCCGGCGATGGCGCCGGTGGCGAGCCCCGCGATCCACACGATCCCGCAGCCCGACAGCAGGGTCCAGAACGAGAAGGCGAGCGCCGGCTCGCCGCGGTTCAGCTTGCGGATCAGGGGGGTGTAGAGCGCGTGGCCGACGACGCCGATGAAGAAGATCGCCTCGCCTCGCCCGATCTCGAAGGCGAGCAGGCGG
>CAXGVP010000159.1:0-7381 GCA_964013055.1 uncultured Albimonas sp. | reverse complement strand
GGGACGAGTCGCTCCGTTGGCCGCCAGCGACGGACGGCTCCGGAGAACAGGCGCTTGCGGGAGGGCTCGTGGCGAGGGGCGCCTGGGGGCGGGCGGTCGGCGGGAACGGGAAAGGGCGCGACGGGGGGACCGTCGCGCCCTTTCTGCGTTTCCGGAGGGGCGGCTCAGCGGGTGATCAGTTCCGGGCCCATGAAATAGGTGGGCAGGTAGGTGCTGAGGCCGGGGATGTAGGTGACCATGATCAGGAAGATGAAGAGGATGCCCAGCCAGGGCAGGGCCGCCTTGACCACGTCCCACATCGGCATCCCCGCCACGCCCGAGGTCACGAAGAGGTTCAGGCCCACCGGCGGCGTGATCATGCCGATCTCCATGTTCACCACCATGATGATGCCCAGGTGGATCGGGTCGATGCCGAGGCTGATGGCGATGGGGAAGACCAGCGGGGCCACGATGATGATCAGGCCCGAGGGCTCCATGAACTGGCCGCCGATCAGCAGGATCAGGTTCACGATCACCAGGAACATGATCGGACCGAAGCCCGCGTCCAGCATCGAGGTGGCGATCGCCTGGGGGATCTGCTCGTCGGTCAGGACGTGCTTGAGGATCAGCGCGTTGGCGATGATGAACAGCAGCGTCACCGTCAGCTTGCCGCCCTCGAACAGCGCGTCGCGGGTGTCGGGGTGGAACCAGACGGTCAGCGCCGTCCAGGGCTTGCGCAGGAAGGCGACCGGGCGGCCGTCCTCGGTCCTGGCCTTCAGCGGACCCATGTCGCGGTAGATGAAGTTCGCGATCAGGAAGGCGTAGATCGCGGCGACGGCCGCGGCCTCGGTGGGCGTGAAGATGCCGCCGTAGATGCCGCCGAGGATGATCACGATCAGGAACAGGCCCCAGCCGGCGTCCCGGGCGGAGGCGAACACTTCTCCCCACCCCAGCCAGTCGCCCTTGGGCAGGTTCTGGACGCGGGCGGCGACATAGATGCCGATCATCAGCATCAGGCCCGCCACCAGGCCCGGGATCACGCCGGCGAGGAACATGCGCCCGACCGAGACGTCGGTGGCGGCCGCGTAGACCACCATCACGATCGAGGGCGGGATCAGGATGCCCAGCGTGCCGGCGTTGCAGATCACGCCGGCGGCGAAGCTCTTGGTGTAGCCGACCTGCTGCATGCCGGCGATGACGATGCCGCCGATGGCGACCACGGTCGCGGGCGAGGAGCCCGACAGCGCCGCGAACAGCATGCAGGCGAAGACGCCCGCGATGGCCAGGCCCCCGCGGAACTGGCCGACGCAGGCGATGGAGAAGCGGATGATCCGGCTCGCCACGCCGCCCGTCGACATGAAGGTCGAGGCGAGCACGAAGAACGGGATGGCGAGCAGCGTGTAGTGGCCCGCCATGGCGTTGTAGAGGGTCTGGGCGATGGAGGCGAGCGAGCTGTCCGAGAGCACCAGCAGGAACAGGGTCGAGGACACGCCCAGCGCCACCGCGATCGGCACGCCGATCAGCAGCAGGCCGACGACGACCGCGAAGAGGATCGCGACTTCCATGGTCTCAGCGCTCCTTCGGGCCGCGGGGGGCGTGGGGGGGCGGGGCGTCGGGCTCGGGGATCGCGTGGTGGGAGCGGGCGTCCTCGACCGCCTCCTCGGCCTCGTGGCTGGCGATCAGGCTGGTCCGCTCGCCGGCCAGCAGCTCCCATCCCGCCTGGGCGAAGCGCAGCACCAGCAGCAGCATCGAGATCGGCAGGATGATGTAGGGGATCAGGCGGGGCATCTTCTCGTAGGCCTCGCCCTCGTTGAACCACTCGGAGAACAGCGGGTTGAGGAAGGCGGGCATGGGCACGTCGTTGAGCTCGTACCAGCCCTGGCCGCGGGCGGAGGCGAAGCCGGTGGGGAACCAGCGGCCGGTGGTGGGCTGCATCTCGCCATAGGGGGCCCAGAAGTCCCAGGCGCCCTTCAGCAGCAGCAGCGCGAAGGCCAGGCAGATCACGGCGGCGATCAGCGACAGGATCCGGCGCAGGGCCGGCGAGACGATGTTGATCACCGCGTCCACCCCCAGGTGAGCGGTGACCTTCACGCAGTAGCTCGCCCCCAGCAGCACCAGCCAGGCGAACAGGAACGAGGTCGTCTCCAGCGCCCACAGGATGTTGGAGTTGAAGACATAGCGCGCGACCACGTTGGCGAAGGTGATCAGCGTCATGGCGCCCAGGATCGCGGCGATCAGCGTCTCTTCGACGGCGTTGATCGCGCGGCCTGCGGGCGTGCGGGCCTTGTGATGCATTGGGGCCTCCCCCCCTTGGGAGCGGCGGCGCGCGCAGCCTGTCGAGGCCGCGCGTCGGGCCGCCGGAGCCGGAGCGAGCCGCGGACCCCTCCTCCCAGAGGGCCGCGGCGCCGGACGGCGCCGCCCCGGCCGGGCGTGCCGGTCGGGGCGGGCGAAGGATGCGGACGGGTTCGCCCCCGGGCCGCGCGCGGCGGCCGGGGGCGTCCGGTCTCTTACATCGAGGCGTTGATCTGCTGGGCGGCCTCGATGTTCTCGGCCCCCACGTCGCCCTCGAACTCGGCCCACACGGGCTTCATCGCGTCGACCCAGGCCTGGCGCTGCTCGGGCGTCAGCTCGCGCACCACGCCGCCGGCGTCGATGATCGACTGCTTGGCTTCCTCGTTGACCTTGAAGGACTCGCCGTTGCGGGCGGCCGTCACCTCGTCGAGGATGGTCATGAACTGGTCGCGCACCGCCGGGTCGAGCCCGTCGAGCCAGTCGACCGAGGTCACCACCAGGTAGTCGATGACGCCGTGGTTGGTCTCGGTGGTGCCGTCCTGCACCTCGAAGAACTTCTGGCCGTAGACGTTGGACCAGGTGTTCTCCTGCCCGTCGACGACGCCGGTCTGCAGGGCGCCGTAGACCTCGGAGAAGGCCATCGCCTGCGGGTTGGCGTCCAGCGCGGCGAACTGCGCCTTGAGCACCTCGGAGGGCTGCACGCGGAACTTCAGGCCCGCAGCGTCGGAGGGCAGCAGCAGCGGCTTGTTGGCCGAGATCTGCTTCATGCCGTTGTGCCAGTAGGACAGCCCCTGCAGGCCGCGGCGCTGCATGGAATCCAGCAGGCCCTGGCCGGTCTCGGAGGCCTGGAAGGCGTCCACCGCGTCGATGTTCTTGAACATGAACGGCAGGTCGAAGATGCGGAACTTCTTGGTGAAGGTCTCGAACTTCGACAGCGACGGGGCGGCGAGCTGCACGTCGCCGTTCAGCATCGCCTCGAGCACCTGGTCGTCGTTGTAGAGCGACGAGTTGCCGTAGACCTCCATGCAGGCGACGCCGTTCATCTCCTCGTTCACCCGCTCCTGCAGGAGCGAGGCGGCGATGCCCTTGGGGTGTTTGTCGGTGTTGGTGACGTGGCTGAACTTGATGACCATCTCGCCGGCGTCGCAAGCGGCGTGCGCGGCGGTCGTCATCATCAGCGCCGCCGCGGCGGTCGCGGCGATCTTGAGAAAGCGCATGTCTTACCTCCCTAATGGTTCCCGAATGCGCAAGGGACCGGACCGCAGCGTAGGCGGCGGCTGGTGCGGCGTAAATGACGTTTCGGTGGCGAAAGCAACCGCCAACCGCCTTTGATCGCGCGATTTTGCGATCCGTTCCGCAGGGCGATGCGGGCGGCCCGCAATTCGCCGGCGCCCGGCGGCGAGGCGGCAAGAAACTTGCCGCCGGGGCGGCGAGCGCGGATCGGTCATGTCCGCCGGGCCCGTCCGCGGGTGAATTGACCTTGGGTCATGTTCAGCCGCAGTTCAGTCGCGGCGCCTCACGACTCGCGGTGCGGAGGGGGGAAGCCGCAGAGGGAGGGTCAGAAAATGGCCAGCGACGTCGTGTTGAAGAAGCCGCTGCCGCCGGTGCTGAGCTATGACGACGAACGGGAAGGCTTCGTCTTCGTGCCGCCGGCGCTCGACAGGATCGGGGACATCCCCGGCGAAAGCCAGCGTCTGGGCGAGGCGTTCGAGGATCCGCTGTTCGGCTTCAACCCGCAGGCCTTCGAGGACCCGCTGTTCGGCAAGTCGCCGCCGCCGGTGTTCGAGGATCCGTTGTTCGGGTTCCTGCCGCAGGGGTTCGAGGACCCGCTGTTCGGCTGAACCCGGGGAGGGGCGCGGTCCGCCGCGCCCCCTCAGGTCTCCGCGTCCCCGCGGGCTGTCAGCCCGCCGCGCCTCCGCCGGCCGTCAGGCCACCGCGCCCTCTCCGGTGCACGAGCGCGCGTGCCAGAAGCGCAGGGCGTCGGCGGTGACGTGGAAGAACGGCCCCGGGTCGCCGGCGAGGGTCTCGAACGGCGTATGCGGCTCCCCGAGGCTGGAGACGACCATCAGCGCGCCCGAGAAATCCTCGTCGCGGGTGTAGAGGCCGGGCGCGGCCAGCACCTCGAGCCCCGCGCCCGAGGCGGAGGCGACGCCGCGGGCGCTGTCCTCGATGGCGATGGCGGCCTCGGGCGGGACGCCCAGGCGCTGCAGGGTCAGCCGGTAGGGGGCGGGATCGGGCTTCACCGTCTCGACGTCCTCGCGGGTGACCACGGCGGCGAACCAGTCCAGCGCCTCGAAGCCGAAGGCGTTGAGGATCAGCGCCTCGAAGGTCTCGCGCGACGAGGTTGTGCAGGCGGCCAGCTTGACGCCGGAGGAGCGCAGGTCCTCCAGCAGGCGGGCGACGCCGGGGCGCAGCGCCGCGCCCTCCTCGATCATCGAGACGAACAGGGCCTGCTTGCGCTCATGCAGGCGTTCGAAGTCGCCGGCGTGCTCCATCGTGGTCAGGTCGCGGGGGCGCTGGGTCTCGGCGTAGTGGCGCATGCGGGCGAGGCCGCCCTCCACCGCCAGCAGGTCGTCGTAGCGCTCGCGGTCCCAGGACCAGTCGAGCCCCGCCTCGGCGAAGGCGGCGTTGAAGGCGGCGCGGTGGAGTTCCTCGGTCTCGGCGAGGGTTCCGTCGACGTCGAAGATCACGGCCTTGAGGGTCATGAGGGGATGTCCTTCGATGTGGGGCGGACGCCGCGGCGCTGGCGCCGGTCGCGCCCTGCGTGGGGAACAGGACGGATACGCGTGCGGCCGCTTGCTGTGCGGGTCCGGTCGGATCGGTGCGCGGGCAAGTCAGGATGCCCGCGCTTCGCGACAGGTCGATGACGGGAGGGCGATCCGTAAGGGAAACGAACTTACCGCCCAATTCTCGCCATGATACATTCCGCAAACGGCCGCGTCGACTCCTTCGCATCTCGACAGCGACGCCTCTTGATGCGAATCCGACGCAAGCGGTTGAGAGGACAGGCGGACGAATCCGCCGGGTTTCGCAGCCGCGATGCGCCGCGGCGAACGGCCGCGCAATAATATTGCGCAAGAGGGGGTCTGGACGTCTTGCCTGTTTCGCACGTCTAGGCCAAACCGACGGTGGACAAAGCGGCGCCCGGAAGGTCTGTTCCCTTCCGGGCGCCGCTGCGTCCGGAGGAGAACATGGAGGAGGGACGCATGAGGATCGGCGCCCCAGCTGAGATCTTCGAGGGCGAAAAGAGGGTCGCCCTCACGCCAGAGAGCGCCAAGCGCCTGCAGAAGCTGGGCTACGAGTGCCTGGTGCAGAGCGGCGCGGGCGAAGCTGCGAGCTTCAAGGACGAGGCCTATGCCGAGGCCGGGGTCACGGTGGTCGAGACCGCCGCGGACCTGTGGAGCCAGGCCGACGTCATCGTCAAGGTGCGGGCCCCGTCGGACGAGGAGATCGCCGCCGCGCCCGAGGGCAAGACGCTGATCTCGTTCATCTGGCCTGCCCAGAACGAAGAGATGCTCGCGGCCCTGAACGCCAGGCGGATGACCGTCCTGGCGATGGACATGGTGCCCCGCATCAGCCGCGCCCAGAAGATGGACGCGCTGTCGTCGATGGCCAACATCGGCGGCTACCGCGCGGTGGTTGAGGCGGCGAACAACTTCGGCCGCTTCTTCACCGGCCAGGTGACGGCGGCGGGCAAGGTGCCGCCGGCCAAGATCCTGGTGGTGGGCGCCGGCGTCGCGGGCCTTGCGGCCATCGGCGCCGCCCAGGCGATGGGCGCCGTGGTGCGCGCCTTCGACGTGCGGCCCGAAGTGGCCGAGCAGATCGAGTCCATGGGCGCCGAGTTCCTGTTCCTCGACTTCGAGGACAGCCAGGACGGCGCCGGGACCGGCGGCTACGCGGCCCCGTCCTCGCCTGAGTTCCGCGAGAAGCAGCTGGAGCTGTTCCGCGCCCAGGCCCCCGACGTCGACATCGTGATCACCACCGCCCTGATCCCCGGCCGGCCTGCGCCGAAGCTGTGGACCGAGGACATGGTGCTGGCGATGAAGAACGGCTCGGTCATCGTCGACCTCGCCGCCGAGCGCGGCGGCAACTGCGACCTGACCGTGCCCGACGACAAGATCGTCACCGAGAACGGCGTCACCATCATCGGCTACACCGACCTGCCGAGCCGGATGGCGACCCAGTCCTCGAACCTCTACGGCACCAACATCGCCCACATGATGGCCGACCTGACGCCCGAGAAGGACGGTCAGCCGGTCGTGAACATGGACGACGACGTGATCCGCGGCTCGACCGTGTGTCACCAGGGCGAGATCACCTATCCCCCGCCGCCCCCCAAGGTGAAGGCGATCGCGGCCCAGAAGCCGAAGGAGAAGGTGAAGGAGCCGACGCCCGAGGAGAAGAAGGCCGCCGAGATCGCCGCCTTCAAGAAGCAGACCCGCAGCCAGGTGACGCTGCTGGCGGTTGGGGCGGTCCTGCTGCTGGCGGTGGGGCTGGTCGCTCCGGCGAGCTTCATGCAGCACTTCATCGTCTTCGTGCTGTCGGTGTTCATCGGCTTCCAGGTGATCTGGAACGTGGCGCATTCGCTGCACACGCCGCTGATGGCGGTGACCAACGCGATCTCCTCGATCATCATCCTGGGCGCGCTGATGCAGATCGGCTCGGGGTCGTGGATCGTGATCGTGCTGGCCGCGCTGTCGGTGTTCATGGCCGGCATCAACATCTTCGGCGGCTTCCTCGTCACCCGGCGCATGCTCGCCATGTTCCAGAAGTCGTAAGGGAGGCGAGGACATGGACTATGGATTCTCGACCGCGGCCTATGTGGTCGCGGCGGTTCTCTTCATCCTCTCGCTCGGCGGCCTGTCCGGGCAGGAGAGCGCCAAGCGCGCCGTGTGGTACGGCATCGCCGGCATGGCGCTGGCGGTGGTCGCGACGCTGATCGGCCCGGGCTCCGGCCTGTGGATCCTGTCGATCATCCTGGTCGCGGCCGGCGGCATCATCGGCTGGATCGTCGCCAAGCGCGTGCAGATGACCGAGATGCCCCAGCTGGTGGCGGCCATGCACTCGCTGGTCGGCCTCGCGGCGGTCTTCGTGGGCTACAACGCCCATA
>CAXGVP010000158.1:0-7389 GCA_964013055.1 uncultured Albimonas sp. | reverse complement strand
CCCGGCCGCGGCGGCGGCCTCCTGGCGCTCGGCCTCGGCATGGCGGAGGCGGGCGAGGCGGTCGCGCGACGCCTCCAGCGTCAGGCGGGCCATGGTCTCGGCCGAGACGGCGGCGCGCAGGCGCTCGGCATGGCGCTCGGCGTCGGCATGGGCGGCGGTCGCGGCCTGCAGGGCGGTCTCGCGGGCGGCGACGGCGGCGGGGTCGCTCAGGTCGGCCAGCTCCCGGCGCACGGCGCGGCGGCGGGCGAGGTCGTCGTGCAGGCGCGCGGCGTCGGCTTCGAGGCGCGCCACCTCGGCCTCCAGCGCCTCCATCTCGTCCTGGGCGGCCTTCCAGGGGCCGCCGGTCTTCGGGCGGCCGGTGCTGGTGGCCAGCCGGTCCAGCTCCGCCTGCGCCTTCGCCCGGGCGCGGTCCATGCGGCGGCCGCCGGTCATCGCCTCGACCTCGCCGGTGACCGAGGAGAGCAGGTCGCGCCGCAGGCCGGCGTCGCCGCCCAGGCCCTGCTCGCCCTGGCGCACCCACAACAGGCCCGCGGGGCCGCGGCCGTCGGCGGCGCCGACCAGGCGGGCGATGCGCGCCTCGGCCTCATCGGCCTTGGCCTCCAGCTCCGGGGGGCCGCCGCCGGGGGGCAGGCGGCGGACCTCGGCCATCGGGCGGGAGAACCAGCGTTTCGCAATCTCGTAGCGGCCTTCGGCGGTCTCGATCTCCACGGTGACTTCAGGCGCCCCGCCGACGCGGGGACGCAGGGCCTTGGCCTCCTTCGCCTGCGAGCGGTGGGGGAGGAAGAAGGCTGCGTGAAGGGCGTCGAAAAGGGTCGACTTGCCGGCCTCGTTGGGGGCCGAGAGCAGGTTGAGCCCGTCGCCGATCCCCTCCACCGCCACCGGGCGGTCGAAGCGGCGAATGTCCGACAGGCGGATGGCGCGGATCCTCATGCCGCGTCCTCCCGCAGCACGCCGAACAGGCGCGCGAGGGCGGCGCGGGCGATGTCTCGGTCGGCCGAGGACAGCGCCTCGTCCCGGGTGCGGGCGTCCAGCGCGTCGGCGGCGGCGCGCAGGGCGCCGCCGCGGTCGATCTCGTCGAGGTCGCCGGGGGCGGCCTCCAGCGCCAGGGCCGCGTCGTCCAGTTCGAAATAGCCGAACTCGGGGGCGTGGCGCTCGGCGCAGGCGAGCAGGGCCTCGCGTTCGGCAAGGCCGGCGCGGCCGGCGGCGCGCACCCGCATCAGCGTCTCGCGGCGGTCGGAGGGGGGGAGGAGGCGCTCCAGCTCCTCCGCCGTGTCCATGCCGGGCAGCAGGGTCAGCTCCACGTCCAGCCAGGCGAAGGCGCCCAGCGGGACGGGGGTCACCTCCGGCTCGGCGCCGCGGGCGGGGATCGTGACGGCGAGGCACTCCCCCCGGCCGGCATGGCGGAAGCCGTCGCGCTCCGGCGCGCCGGGATACCAGGTGCGGGCGGTGATGCGGATGCGGCCGTGCCAGTCGCCGAGCGCCAGGTAGTCGAGGCCCGCCCGCTCCGCCCGGTCCGGGGCGATGACGTCGCGGGGGTCGTCGTCGCCGAACTCGGTCACGCCGCCGTGGGCGAGGCCGATGCGGATGCCGCCGGGGTCGGGGGCGGCGTCCATCCACTCGGTCAGGTCGCGGCCGGGATGGCGGCGGGTGGCGGGGGCCGACAGCAGGTGCACGTCGGGGGCGATCTCCTGCGTGCCGGCCTCGCGGATCAGGTGGACGTTGGCGGGCAGCCGGCGGCCAAAGCGGTCCCACAGCGCCTCGGCCGCGAGGCTGTCGTGGTTGCCGGGCAGCAGGCGCCAGCGGATCTCGGCCTCGGCCCCCATGGCGGCCAGCGCCTGCCGCCAGACGGGGTCGGAGGGGGTCTCGCTGTCGAAGATGTCGCCGGCGACCAGCACTTCGGCCGCCCCATGCGCCCGCGCGGCGGCGGCGAGCCGCGCCAGCGAGGCGTGCCGCGCCTCCTGCAGGCGCCCGCGGATCTCCTCCGGCCAGGTGGAGAAGCGGCGGCCGAGGTGCAGGTCCGAGGCGTGGATGAAGCGAAAACCGGTCATGGGCGGGGAATCGGGGCTCGTCGCAAGGGAAAGGCGGCGTCACCCTGACGACCCAGGGTGGCGAAATCGGTCATGGCGGGCGGCCGGGCGGCGATTCGGGCTCGTCCGCGGCGCGCGCGCCTGCCATCAAGCATGACCGGAACCGTCATGGAAGGCGCCCCATGTCCTTCGCCAAGGCCCGACAGCTTCTGCAGCTCGCCGAGATGGCGGCGGCCCGCCACGGCGGGGTGACGCTGGCCGACATCGCCGAGACCTTCGCCGTCGACCACCGCACCGCTCAGCGGATGACCAAGGCGCTGGAGGACTGTTTCGGCGAGGTCGAGGTCCGCACCCTCCCCGACCGCCGCCGCGCCTGGAAGCTCCGCGACCCCGGCCCGGCCCGGTTCCAGGGGCTGGAGGACGAGACGCTGGCCGCGCTCGACATCTCGATCCGCGCGGCGGAGCGGGGCGACACCGCCGCCGATGTCGCCGCCCTGAAGCGCCTGCGCGACCGGCTGATCGCCCAGGCCCCGGTCCGCGAGGCCCGCCGCGCCGAGACCGACGCCGAGGCGCTGCTCGACGCGCAGGGCTTCGTCGCCCGCCCCGGGCCCCGCACCCGCATCGACGCGGGCGTGGCCGAGACGGTGACCCACGCCCTCAAGGGCCCGTTCCGCCTGCGCATCCTCTACGTCACGCCGGGCGGCGCGCCGCCGGCGCCGCGGATCGTGGAGCCGCACGGCCTGCTGGTCGGCCCGCGGCGCTACCTGGTCGCCCGCCAGCCCGACCGGGGGCCGGAGCTGCGCCACTTCCGCCTCGACCGCATCCACGAGGCGGAGGCGCTGGACGAGAGTTTTGCAATGGTCCCCGGCTTCGACATCGACGCCCACGCCGCCCGCGCCTTCGGCCTGTTCCAGTCGGAGCGCGAATACGGCGAGGTCGCCTGGCGCTTCGCCCCCCGCGCCGCCGCCCATGCGCGCGAGTTCGTCTTCCACCCCGCCCAGCAGGTCGAGGAGGGGGCCGACGGCTCGTTGACCGTGCGCTTCCGCGCCGCCGGCTGGACCGAGATGGCCTGGCATCTCTACCAGTGGGGCGACTCGGTCGAGGTGCTGGCCCCCGAGCCCCTGCGCCGGATGGTCGAGGGCCACCGCCGCAGCGACTTCGCGGTGCTGCCCTGAGGCGTCCCTAGCGGATCGGCCGGGGCACGTTCGCCTCGAACGCGCCCTGGCGGTTGCCGGCGGGGAGGTAGCGGCAGACCAGCATCGGCTGGCCGCCGCAGGGGCTCAGCCCGCAGCCGAGCTGCCGGGTCGCGGCCCACACCACCTGGGTGAAATGGCCGGTCGCTGCGCTGTAGCCGGGGCGGGCGTAGTCGTAGGCCTCGATCTCGTCGTAGAAGAACGCCATCGCGCCGCGCACCAGCGTCTGCGGGGTCAGGCCCCAGGCCAGGGTCTCGCCGGCGCCGCCGCGCTCCGGGGCATGGCGGTAGGAGCAGGAGGTCGACCACTCGGCCGCCTGCGCGGCCAGCGCGGGCGACCAGGTCAGCGGGGGCGAGCCGTGCCGGGCGCGGTAGGCGTTGTGCAGGTCCAGCGCCTCGCGCGCCATCTCCGACAGCCCGTCGCGGGCCTGCATCTCCTGGGCCTGCGTCTCCTGGCCCCGGGCGGCCGGCGCCGCGGCGAGACCGGCGGCCAGCAGGGCGGCCGCGACCGCGGCCCGGCCCGCGGATCGGTGGATGATGTGGATCATGCGCCTTCCCCGGATGATCGGGACCCGCCGGCGGCGTCCGGCGCCCAAGGCCGGGTCGGAGGGACGCCGCGGGAACGCCGCGGCCGGTTCATGCCATGCCGGGCCATCTGGAGCATCCAGCGGGGGCTTCCGGCAGCCCGGACTTGGCGCGCGCGGGCGGCCGCCTGTCAAGCGAGGTATGGGGCCCGGGGGATGGCGACGCGGGCGACCGCGCCCGGCGGGCCGGGCCGCCCCCTGCAACGACGTGACGCCTGCCGCCCACGGCCGCCGGGGCGTATCGCTCGCCCCCTCGCCCCTTCGCCCCGCCTCCGGCCCGCCGGAGCCCGCCCCGCCAGACCCCGCCCGCCAGACCCCGCGGAGATCCCATGCCGCTGTCCTACTCCGACGTCCTGCGCGCCCGCCGCGCCATCGCCGACGCCACCGTGACCACGCCGACCGTCCACGCCACGCGCCTGTCGATGCAGCTGGGGCTGGACCTGCACCTGAAGCTGGAGAACCTCCAGCACACCAACGCCTTCAAGGCCCGCGGCGCGCTGGCCAAGCTGCTGAGCCTGTCCCCCGAGGAACAGGCCCGCGGGGTCATCGCCTGCTCGGCCGGCAACCACGCGCAGGGGGTCGCCTATCACGCGGCGCGGCTGGGCATGCGCTCGGTCATCGTGATGCCCCACGGCACGCCCTTCAACAAGATCAAGCGCACCCAGGACTTCGGCGGCCAGGTCGAGCTGCACGGCCAGACCTTCGAGGAGGCGATGGCCGTCACCCGGCAGATGGTCGAGCGCGAGGGCCTGGTGCTGATCCACCCGTTCGACGACCCCATCGTCGCCGCCGGCCAGGGCACGGTGGCCTGCGAGATGCTCGAGCAGGTCCCCGACCTCGACGTGATCGTGGTTCCCATCGGCGGCGGCGGTCTGATCGCGGGCATGGCGGTGGCCGCCAAGGCGATCAACCCCGAGATCGAGGTGATCGGCGCCCAGGCCCTGCTGTTCGACGCCGTGAAGGCCGAGCTGGAGGGGTTCGAGCCCCATTTCGACACCGCCTCGCTGGCCGAGGGGATCGCGGTGAAGACGCCGGGCGAGGCCAACCTCGCGCTGATCCGCGCCCATGTGGACCGGGTCGAATCCGTCACCGAGGAGGAGATCGAGACCGCGGTCTTCGACCTCCTGTCCAACGAGAAGCTGGTGGCGGAGGGCGCCGCGGGCGCCGGCATGGCGGTGGTGACCAAGCTGCGCGAGACGCTGCGCGGCCGCAAGGTCGGGCTGGTGATCTGCGGGGGCAACATCGACTCGCGGATTCTGTCCTCGCTGATCCTGCGCGGGCTGGTGCGCGACGGCCGCATCGCCCGCCTGACCTTCGAGATCGACGACCGCCCCGGCCAGCTCGCCGAGATCTCCCGCGTGATCGGCGACGCCGGCGCCAACGTGATCGAGGTGATCCACCAGCGGATGTTCCAGGCGGTGGCGCTGAAGCAGGCCGAGCTCGACGTGGTGATCGAGGCCCGCGACCGCTTCCACGTCCGCGAGATCGTCGAGGACCTGCGCGGCCGCGGCTTCAAGCTGCGCGCCCAGGGCGACTGACAGGCCCTGCGAAAGATCGGGTCGCGCTGGACGAGCCCCGCGCCAGGCGGGCGCCGCCGCAGGGTCGGATGCCGCCGGGGGGGGGGCGCCGGGCGGGGCGCTGGGTCAGCCGCGAGGGGCCGCCGGCGCCTCCGGCTTCGCGCCCGCCCGGGGATCGGGCTTCGCCTCCGCCGGGGCGTCAGGCATCGCCCCCGCCGGGGCGCCAGGCGTCGCCCCCGCAGGGGCGCCAGGCGTCGCCCCCGCCGGGGCGTCAGGCGTCGCCCCCGCCGGGGCGTCAGGCGTCGTCCGCGCCGGGGCGTCAGGCGTCGTCCGCGCCGGGGCGCCAGGCGCCGCCCCTGACGCGGCCTCGGGCCTGGCCCCCGCCTTGGCGTGAGGCGTCGGGCCGGCCTTGGCGTCGGGCTTCGTTCCCGCCCGAACGTCAGGCGTCGGGCCGGCCTCGGGCCTGGCCGGCGGCGCGGGGTCGGGCGCGGGGTCGAGAACGGGGGCCGGCACGGCGTCTTTCGGGGCGGGCAGGGGGGTGGGCGCGGCGGCCCCGGCCTCCAGCTCGGCGAAGCTGACGCCGCGCTTGGCGGCGCTCTCCTCCACCGCCGCGCGCAGGGTGGCCGAGCGGCGCAGCAGGCGCAGGAAGCGGGTCTCGTCCAGCACCAGGAAGATGGTGGGGGCGATGGTGCGCACCTCGGCCCGCGGCGCCCGGCGCAGCAGGATCGCCAGCTGGCCGAACATCTCGCCCCGGCCCAGCCGCCAGCTCTGCCCCGCGAGCGTCAGCTGCACCGCGCCCGAGGCGATGAAGAACACCGCCCGCGATCCCGAGGACCGGCGCGTCACCGTCTCGCCCTCGCGGGCGTAGCGGGCGCGAAGGACGCGGGTCAGGCGCCGGCGGTCGGCGTCGTCGAGGTCCTCGAACAGCGGAAACTGGCGCACCAGGTCGGCCCGGCGCATGGCGAGGTCGAGACGGGGCGGGCGCTCGGCCGCGGCCCGGCGGCCGGCGATGTCCTGGATCAGGCTGGCGTGCAGCTCGGCCCCGATCAGCCCGTCCTCGTGCATCGCCTGGTATTCCCGCTCCTCCAGCCGCAGGGCGGTGCGGCGGATCAGGCGGCGCTCGACCTCGTCGCCATAGCCCGGGTGCTGCAGGCGCAGGCCGTCGAGCGCGGTGGACACCTCCTCGGCCCGACGCGACAGCAGCTCCTGCAGCAGGTCGGCGACGCGGCGGCCGTGGATGCGGCGGATGCGGCCGCGGGTGAAGCCCTCGAGGTCGCGCAGGATCATGCGCTGGGTCAGCAGCATCTCCATCCGCTCGGCGGTCATCCGGGCCATCGGGCGCGACAGGTGCAGGGTGTTGTGCAGGAACATCGCCGCCCGGTAGGTGCGCCCGTAGGCGATCGAGCGGCGCGCCGCCTGGCGGTAGCCGTTGCGCCCGCCGGTGCGGGCGGCCTCGATCAGCTGGTCGGCGTTGGCCAGCGCCCGCTCCGCCAGCCGGGCCGAGACCATGCGGTCGCGCATCCGGGCCAGCAGCGCGTCGCGCTCGGCGCCCGCCAGCGCCACCAGCCCCAGCGTGATGCGGTCGCGATCCGAGATCGCGTCGGCCTCGTCGGCGGCGGTCACCGCCTCGTCCAGGCGGTCGCCGAAGCGCTTGGCCTCGGCGCGCACCACCTCTCGGTTGAAGTCGTAGGTGTCGGTGGTCTCGGCCACCGTCTCGCGCACCTCCTGCAGGGAGACGGCGACCACCTGCCGCGCCAGCGCCTGGTCGATCGGCGACAGCCGGTCGAGCCCCAGCGCCGAGATCACCCAGCGAAGCGTCGAGCCCTGGACCACCAGCGTGAACAGCGCGAAGCCGGTGGCGAGCACCGAGACCAGCCGCTTCACCTCGCCCGGCACATAGGCGCTTTCGGTCACCGCCAGCGCCAGCGCCAGGGTGACGGCGCCGCGCAGGCCGCCCCACAGGATCGCAGTGCGGTAGGGCCGCTCGACCGGGGGCGAGAGCCGCAGCGCGGACAGCAGCGGCAGCAGGCCGTAGAGGATCGCCGCGCACGCCGCGATGGCCGCGACGA
>CAXGVP010000157.1:0-7440 GCA_964013055.1 uncultured Albimonas sp. | reverse complement strand
CCAGCCCTCCGAGCGCGAGCTGACGCTGGCGGCCAAGCAGGGCGCGCATGTGGCCGGCGTGGCCGCGAAGCTCGTCAAGGGCGAGGCCGCGCTGGCCGACGCCGCCTGAGCCTCCGGCCCGGGGACGAAACGACAGGGGGCGGCCCGCCGGGCCGCCCCTTTTCGCGTCCGGCGCCGGGCGGTCAGCCGAACAGGAAGTCGTTGGCCCGGATCTCGCCGGGCTCGACCTCCTTCAGGATCACCTTGCCGCCGTCGTAGACGACATGCACGTCGTCGCCCCTGTCGCGGATCTTGAGCTCGCGCAGGCCGTCGACGCCGCGCAGGAAGCCGATCTTGTCGCGGCCGCCGAAGTCGACGATCACGTCGCGCAGGCCGTCTCCGGGCTTGAACAGGAAGCGGTCGGCTCCCTTGCCGCCCGCCATCCGGTCGTCGCCCCCGCCCCCGGTCAGGACATCGCTTCCGCCGCCTCCGCTCAGCGCGTCGCCGCCTCCGCCGCCGTCCAGCCGGTCGCGGCCGCCGCCGCCGTCCAGCCGGTCGCGCCCGCCGCCGCCGAAGAGCGCGTCCTTGCCGCCGGCGCCCGAGATCCGGTCGCCGCCGCCGTCGCCATGAAGCCGGTCGTCGCCCTGCTCGCCGAAGATCCGGTCGCGCGCGCCGCCCCCGGAGACGCCGTCGTCGCCGCGCCCGCCGCGCAGCACGTCCTTGGCGCCCAGCCCCAGGATCACGTCGTCGCCGCCCTCGCCGCGCAGCACGCCGCCGGCGCGGCGGGCCATCAGCACCTCCGCCGCGTCGCCGCCCAGGATCGTCTCTCCGCGGGGGTCGAGGATGCCGGCATGGGCCTCGCCGTAGACGAAGGTCGCCCCGCGGTCGAGGTAGCTGAAGGCGACCCGCCCGTCGTCGAGCAGCGCGAGGCGGGGGGCGTGCATGTCGTAGACCGGGTCCTTGCCCAGCGTCATGCGCCCGCCGACCGCGTCGCCCTGCGCGTCGAAACGCTGGAGCAGCACCCGTTGCTTGTCGTCCGACAGGAACGCGACCAGGAAGCCCCCGTCCTTCAGCGCGACCGCGTCCAGCGCGTCGGAGGCGTCGGGGCGCTGGGGGGACGGCCACTCGCCCCCGATGTCGGCGACGAAGGCATCGTCCCTGACGCGCGCGCCCTCGGCGTCGTAGACGTCCATCAGGATGCGGAACCCGTCGTCGGTCAGCCCCCGGAAGATGTTGATCGAGGCCCAGCCCCCGCCCGCCAGACCCACCACCTGCGGGCCCGAGTCGTTGCCCGTCGCGGTCACGTCCCAGGTCAGCGCCGAGACCTCGCCCTCGGAGCTGATGCGCACATGCGCCGGGCCGTTGCGGCGCAGCGGCGTGGAGTTGGCGAGCCCGCCCACGATCCACCCGCCCCCCGCCAGCGCCGCCACGTCGGTGGGCGTGAAGATCGCGCCCAGCACGTCGGCGTCCAGCGAGACCTCGATGGAGAGATCCGGGTCGGAGACGTCGTGGATCTGCGCGCGCGAGCCCGAATAATAGCCCAGGCTCGAATAGGCGTACCAGGTGGCCATCAGGGTGCGCCCGTCCTCGCCGAGCGCCGCCGCCCCCTCGACGTCCGAGCCGGCGCCGTTGGGGATCGAGACGCCGCCGCCGGAGAGCCTGCGGTTGACGTTGTCGGGGTGGCGGAACGACTGGCCGTCCTCGTCCAGCACGTCGAGGATCACCGCCTGGTTCCCGGTGGAGAAGGCGCTGCGCCATTCGTTCAGGAAGCCGAAGCCCCCGTCGGCGAGGCCGAAGAGCTCCACGTCGCGCACCTCGGTGACGACGGCGCCCTGCAGGCGCTCCAGCCGGGTCTCGAGCCGGCCGAAGGCGTCGTAGACGTCGACCTGCGCGGTCTGCCAGTTGCCCTCGTCGGACTTGCGGATGTAGGCGACGGCGGTCCCCCCATCGGCCAGCGCGGCGATGGAGGGACTGAAGACGGGCGTGTCGCCGCCCGGCCTGGGCAGCGCGCGAAGCCAGTACGGAATGGACATGCGCTCGTTTCCCCCTGGGAATTTCGGGCACGCCTAGAGCGAGCGCCGCGCCCTCGCAAGACGCCTCAGGGTGAACCGGGGCGTTTGCGTTCACGAAACCGAGGGGTCATGGCGCCGATGCAACCCTGCGGGCGCCTGGGCGCCGCCTTGCGCCGGCCCGGAGCGCTTGCGCCGCCGGCGCGCGCCCCGGGGCTGCGCCGCGGCGAGGCGGGCACGGCCCCGGGCCGGCGCGAGGCTGCCTCTGCGCCCTGCGGGCGTCGGGTCGGATCGCGGGGAAGATCCGGGGGCGCCGGCCGCGGGGCGGCGCCCCCGTCAGGATCGCCGCGGGGGCCTCAGGCGGCCGCCTCCAGCATCGCCTTGCCCTTGGCCATGGCGGCCCCCAGCGCGGGGCGGGACATGGCGCGGTCCTTGTAGGCGGCCAGCGTCGCGGTCAGCGGCCACTGGAACATCCGGTCGCCCCAGCTCAGCGTGTGGGCCGCCAGGATGTCGGTGAAGGTGAAGGTCTCGCCCATCAGCCACGGCCCCTCGCCCAGCAGACGCTCGAGCCGCGTCTGCGCCAGCTCGAACTCCCAGGCGCAGGTGGGCTTCACGGGGGAGCGCCTGTCCTCGGGGTGGATGAACTCGTTCTTGGCCGCGGTCCAGCAGGCGCCCTCCAGCTCGTCCACGATGAACTGGGTGATCGCGTCCTGGCGGGCGCGCTCGAGCGAGCCGGAGGGGAAGGTCAGCGCCCCGTGGCGGTCGGCGAGGAAGGTCACGATCGCCACCGAATCGGGGATCGGGGTCCCGTCCACCAGCAGCACCGGCGCCTTGCCGGTGGCGTTGACCGCCAGCATCCGCTCGGTCTGCGGGGCGACAGCCTCCAGCGTCCAGTCCTGGCCCAGCTCCTCCAGCGCCCACATCACCCGGAGGCTGCGGTTCCGCGGGTTTCCGACGACGGTGTACATGGCTCTCATCTCCCTTCGACGCCGCTCTCCGGCGCGTTTCCCCCGCACGGGACGGCGCCGCGACGCCGGCGTCAAGCGACCCGCGGCGACGCCCGTCGCAACGTGACCGGGCGCGAGCGCGGCGCCCCGCCCTTGCCCGCGCCCCGCCCCCGGCGCCATAAGGCGAGCGCAACGCAAGGGAGCCGCCGCCGCGTGACCGACACCCCGTCCCCCCGCCTGCCGCACCGCCACCTGCTGGGCATCGAGCAGCTCTCCCCCGCCGACGTGACCGCGATCCTCGACCGGGCCGAGGACTACGTCGCGCTCAACCGCGGGCGGGACAAGAAGAAGGCGACGCTGCGCGGCCTCACCCAGATCAACCTGTTCTTCGAGAACTCGACCCGCACCCAGGCGAGCTTCGAGATCGCGGGCAAGCGCCTGGGCGCGGACGTGATGAACATGTCGGTGCGCACCTCGTCGATGTCGAAGGGCGAGACGCTGCTGGACACCGCCGCCACCCTCAACGCCATGCACCCCGACCTGATCGTGGTGCGCCACCAGCACTCGGGCGCCGTGGCGCTGCTGGCCCAGAAGGTGGACGCCTCGGTGATCAACGCCGGCGACGGGAGGCATGAGCACCCCACCCAGGCGCTGCTCGACGCGCTGACCATCCGCCGCCGCAAGGGCCGCCTGCACCGGCTGACGGTGGCGATATGCGGGGACGTGGCGCACAGCCGCGTCGCCCGCTCGAACATGATCCTGCTGGGGATGATGGAGAACCGGGTGCGCGTGGTCTCCCCCCCCACCCTGCTGCCGCCCGAGATCGACCGCTACGGCGTCGAGGTCTTCCACGACATGGAGAAGGGGCTCGAGGGCGCCGACGTGGTGATGATGCTGCGCCTCCAGCAGGAGCGGATGGAGGGCGCCTTCGTCCCCTCGCAGCGGGAATACTTCCACCGCTTCGGCCTCGACCATCAGAAGCTGGCGCGTGCGAAGCCCGACGCCATCGTCATGCACCCCGGCCCGATGAACCGCGGCGTGGAGATCGACGCGCTCGTCGCCGACGACCCCGAGCGCTCGGTGATCGGCGAGCAGGTGGAGATGGGCGTCGCCGTGCGCATGGCCGTGCTCGAACTGCTGGCCGAGGCGCAGGGGAGCGTCTGAACTCGCCCGCGCGGCGTTTACCAATCTTTCACCACGTCCGGGCGAGCCTGCCGCGATGCGACGCGGAGGATCGGTCGATGTACGAACCCGGCAGCTGGCTGCACCATGTCGAGCGCGTGCGCTATCCACTCGAGCGGCGCCTGGGTCCCTACGCCGGCCCGCGCCGTGCCCGGTGGAGCCACGAGGCGCCGGGCTCGAACGTCTTCGCCTGCTTCAACCGGCCCGATACGCTGCGATACGGGCTCTCGGCCAAGGCGGACGCGGGGTGGATGTCGCTGCACGTCCTGGCGGGGCGGGAGCACGCGGCGCTCTACGAGTCGCTGCGTGCCGACGCCGGCGCGATCAACGATCGGCTGGAAGCGGACTTCGCCTGGACCGGTCCTGCGACGGAGACGGGGCGCGAGTCGCCCGACCACCTGCGCGTCAGCCTGATGCTGCACGACGTCGACTGGCGCGACCGGCGCAGCGCCGAGCGTCGGGCGCAGTGGCTGAACTTCGCGGCCGAGCGCGTGGCCCTGCTGGGACGCCTGTTCGGCATCCCTCCGCCAAGGGAGAGCTGGGCCGGGGTCGCGGCGGCGGAGTGAAATTCCCTGCTGACGCGCCCCGCCCCTCCGGCTATGCATCGCGCCATGACCGGACAGATCCTCCTGCGCGACGCCCTCCTCATCGACCCTGAAGCCGGGACCGAGACCCGCGGCGACCTGCTCGTGGAGGACGACCGCATCGCGTCCATCCATCCGGGAGGGGGCGGCGACGCGGGCGCGGCGAAGTCCGCGACCGTCATCGATTGCGCCGGCCGCGCGCTGGCCCCCGGCATCGTCGACATGTCCGTCTACGTCGGCGAACCCGGCGCCCGCCACCGCGAGAGCTACCGCACCGCCGGTCTCGCCGCCGCCGCCGGGGGCGTGACCACGATGGTGGTGCGCCCCGACACCGACCCTGTCGCCGACGACCCCGCCGTCCTGGAATTCGCCCTGCGCCGCGCCGCCGCCGTCTGCCCGGTGAACGTGCGGCTGATGGGGGCCCTCACTCAAGGATGTGCAGGCAAGCGCATGTCCGAGATGGGCTTTTTGAAGGACGCCGGCGCGGCGGCCTTCACCGACGGCGACCACCCCGTCGCCGACCCCACCGTGTTCCGCCGCGCCCTGACCTACGCGAAATCCCTCGACGCGCTGGTGATCCACCACCCGCAGGAGCCGGTGCTCTCCGCCCAGGGCTGCGCCACCGAGAGCTTCTTCGCCGCCAAGTCCGGCCTGCCCGGCATCCCCGCCATGGCCGAGCGCATGCAGCTCGAACGCGACCTCGCGCTGGTGGAGCTCACCGGCGCCCGCTACCACGCCGACCAGCTCTCCACCCGCCTGGCGCTGGAGGTGCTGGAGCGCGCCAAGCGGGCGGGCCTGAAGGTCTCCGCCGGCGCCTCGATCCACCACCTGACGCTCAACGAGCTCGACATCGAGCCCTACCGCTCCTTCTTCAAGCTGCGCCCGCCGCTGCGCGCCGAGGAGGACCGCCAGGCCCTCGTGCAGGCCGTCGCCGACGGGCTGGTGGACGTGATCACCTCCGCCCACCTGCCCCAGGACGAGGAGCTCAAGCGCCTCCCCTACGAGCAGGCCGCCCATGGCGCGGTGGGGCTGGAGACGCTGCTGCCCGCCGCCCTGCAGCTGGTGCATGCCGGCGCGCTGGACCTGCCGACGCTGTTCGCCCGCCTGTCGCTGACCCCCGCCCGCCTGCTGGGGCTGGAGGCCGGGCGCCTCGCCCCCGGCGCCCCCGCCGACCTGGTGCTGTTCGATCCCGGCGCGCCCTGGGTGCTGGACCGGGCGCACCTGCACTCGCGCTCCAAGAACACCCCCTTCGACCTCCGCCGCATGCAGGGCCGCGTCCTGCGCAGCTTCGTCGGCGGCCGGGAGGTCTTCGCGCGCCAGGAGCAGCCCGCATGAGCCGCCTGATCCCCGAATGGCTTCGCGCCCTGCTGGGCGAGGCCGCGGCCCCCGGCCTGGACGCGGCCCTGCCCTGGCTGCTGGGCGCGGTGGTCCTGGGCTACCTGCTGGGCTCGATCCCGATGGGGGTGCTGCTGAGCCGCGCCTTCGGGCTGGGGGACCTGACCAAGGTCGGCTCGGGCAACATCGGCGCGACCAACGTGCTGCGCACCGGCAACAAGGCGGCCGCGGCGCTGACCCTGCTGCTGGACGCCGGCAAGGGCGCGGCGGCGGTGCTGGTCGCCGGCATGTGGGGGCCGGATGCCGCCGTGCTTGGGGCCGTGGGCGCGATGCTTGGCCACTGCTTCCCGATCTGGCTGCGGTTTCGGGGCGGCAAGGGAGTGGCCACGATCCTCGGCTGCACGCTGGCGCTGAGCTGGCCCGCGGGCCTGGTCTGCCTGGCGGTGTGGCTGGGGGCGGCCGCGCTGACCCGCTATTCCTCGGTCGGCGGGCTCGCGGCGGCGGCGGCCGCGCCGGCGATGCTGTGGGCCTTCGGGCGGCTGGAGGCGGTGGGGCTTTTCGTCCTGCTGGCCGTCCTGGTCTTCGCCAAACACCACGAGAACCTCCGCCGGCTGGCCCGCGGCACGGAGTCGAAGATCGGCACGAAGCCGCGCGGTTAACCCGCACTTAACCCTGCCCGCGTCACCTGTCGGGGTCTTCCTGAAGGAGGCCCCATGCAGGCGCGCCTGGACCTGAAGCGTCCCGAACCCGTCCCCGTCTCGCCGCCCTCTCCGGCCGAGATGCTGGATGCGCTGCGCCTCGCGCGCAGCCGCAACGTGGGGCCGTCGACCTGGGTGCGGCTGGTGCGCCGCTTCGGCTCCGCCGGGCGGGCGCTGGACGCCCTGCCCGACCTCGCCGGGCGCGGCGGGGCCGCGGGGGTGACCGTGGCCTCCATCGGCCAGGCGGAGCGGGAGTTCGAGGCCGGCGCCTCGGCCGGCGCCACCCTGCTGGTCTGGGGCCGGGCCGGCTACCCGGCGGCCCTGGCCCGCATCCCCGACCCGCCCCCGGTGCTGTGGGTGCGCGGGGATCCGGCGGCCCTGTCGCGCCCCTCCATCGCCATCGTCGGCGCCCGAAACGCCTCCGCCGTCGGCCTGCGCATGGCGCGGGCGCTGGCCGCCGACCTGGGGCGGCAGGGGCTGTGGACGGTCTCGGGCCTCGCCCGCGGGATCGACGGCGCCGCCCATGACGCCGCGCTTTCGGTCGCCGACGACGGCGGCGGCACCGTGGCCGCCGTCGCGGGCTGCGCGCTGGACGTCTACCCCGCCGACCATGCCGCCCTCGCCGAGCGCATCGCGCAGGCCGGCGCCGTGGTCTCCGAGGCGCCCATCGGCCTCGCCCCCCAGGGCCGCCACTTCCCCCGCCGCA
>CAXGVP010000156.1:0-7440 GCA_964013055.1 uncultured Albimonas sp. | reverse complement strand
CGGCCAGACCAACATCAAGCGCCTGATGGCCTATTCCTCGATCGCCCACATGGGCTTCGCGCTGGTCGGCCTCGCGGCCGGCACGGCGGACGGGGCGACCTCGCTGCTGATCTACGTGGCGATCTACGTCACCATGAACGTCGGCGTCTTCGCCTTCATCCTGACGATGGAGCGGGACGGCAAGCCGGTCACCCAGATCTCGGACCTGGCGGGCCTGTCGAAGACCCAGCCGGCCTCGGCCATCGCCATGCTGGTGCTGTTCTTCTCGCTGGCCGGCATCCCGCCGCTGGTGGGCTTCTGGGGCAAGTACTACGCGTTCTCGGCCGCGGTCGAGGCGGGCATGGTCCCGCTGGCGCTCGCCGGCGCGGTGGCCTCGGTGATCGGCGCCTTCTACTACCTGCGGGTGGTCAAGGTGATGTTCTTCGACGAGGTCGGGCAGGGGCTGACCGGCCCGATGCCGCTGGCGCATGGCGTGGCGCTCGCCGCCTCGGCCATCGTGATCGGCATCGGCGGCATGCCGCTGATCAACCTCTTCGGCGTGCCGGAGGCCGCCGCCGTGGCCGCCGCCTCGCTGATCCACTAGATGGACGTCTGGCCCGAGGGCTACGGGCGCGAAATCCACGAGCAGACCGGCTCCACCATGGACGACGCGCGGGCCAAGGCCCGCGCGGGCGAGCCGGGGCCGGTCTGGATCATGGCGAAGCTGCAGACCGGCGGCCGCGGCCGCCGGGGCAATCCCTGGAAGGACCCGGGCGGCAACATGGCCGCCACGCTGCTGCTGCGCCCGCGGATGACCGCGAAGGAGGCCGCGCAGCTCACCTTCGTCTCGGCGCTGGCCGTCGCCGACCTGGCCGGGCGGTTCGCGCCCGCGGCCGAGATCGCGCTGAAATGGCCCAACGACGTCCTGGTGAACCGCGGCAAGATCGCCGGCATCCTGCTGGAATCCGAGGGGCAGGGCGGCCGGCCCGACTGGATCACGGTCGGCATCGGCGTGAACCTCGCCTCGAAGCCCCCGGGAGATCCGGCCGCCGCCTTCCCCCCGATCAGCCTCGCGGACCTCGGCGTGACCCCGCCCGCGCCGGAAGAGGCGCTGACGGTCCTGGCCGCCTCCTTCGCCCGCTGGCTGCATCGCTATGAGACGGAGGGGTTCCAGCCCCTCCGCGACGCCTTCCTCGCCCGCGCCGCGCGCCTGGGCGAGCCGGTGGTCGCGCGCCTGCCGCGCGAGACCATCACGGGCATTTTCGCCGACCTCGACGACGACGGGCGGCTGGTATTGGACACCCCGCAGGGCGCGCGCAGAATCGCGGCCGCGGACGTGTTCTTTCCCTGAGACAAGAAGCCGAGCGGGAGGAGACCGGGCGATGCTTCTGGCGATCGACGTGGGCAACACCAACAGCGTGTTCGCCGTCCATGACGGCACGGCCTATCTTGCGGACTGGCGCTGCGCCACCGATGTAAAGCGCACCGCGGACGAATACTTCGTCTGGCTGCGCCAGCTGATGGACCATCACGGCGTGTCCTCCAAGCAGATCGACGCGGTGGTGATCTCGTCCACCGCGGCCGGGACCATGTTCAACCTGAGGGTCCTTGCGGACCGCTACTTCGGGGTGCGCCCCATCGTGGTGGGCAAGCCCGAGACCAGGGTCGGCATCGACGTGCGCGTCGATCCCGGCACGCGGGTGGGCGCGGACCGGCTGGTCAACACGCTCTCGGCCTGGCGGACCTATGGCGGCGAGGTCATCGTGATCGACTTCGGCACCGCCACCACCATCGACGTGGTGGGCGCCGACGGGGCCTACGAGGGGGGCATCATCGCCCCCGGCGTGAACCTCGCCCTCAAGGCGCTGGAGGACGCGGCGACGGCCCTGCCGGAGATCGACGTCACCAAGCCCGCGCAGGTGATCGGGCTGAATACTGTTGCGTGCATGCAATCAGGCATCTACTGGGGCTATGTATCCCTGATCGAAGGCCTCTGCCGGCGCATCATGGCCGAGCGGGGACGAGAGATGAAAGTGATCGCGACCGGGGGACTTTCGCCGCTGTTCGCGCGAGGGACCGACGTGATCGACGCGGTGGACGGAGACCTGACGCTCAGGGGCCTCGCCGCGATCTACGAATTGAACAAATAAGGCGAGACTTGATGTCCGACCCATCCGACCTGGTCTTCGTGGCGCTTGGCGGCGCCGGCGAGATCGGGATGAACATGTATCTCTACGGCCATGGCCAGGGCGCGAAGCGTCGCTGGATCATGGTCGACTGCGGCGTCGGCTTCGGCGACATGGAGACCTCTCCGGGCATCGAGCTGGTGATGGCGGATCCGTCCTTCATCGCCGACCAGTCCGACAAGCTGCTGGGCATCTTCGCGACCCATGCGCATGAGGACCATATCGGCGGCCTCGGCCGCCTGTGGCCGCAGCTCAAGGCGCCGATCCACGCGCGCCCCTTCACCGGCCTGCACATCCGTCGCAAGCTGGAGGAGGCGGGCGTCGACCCCCGCTGCCTCAACATCGTGCAGCCGGGCGAGACCATCGAGGCCGGGCCCTTCAAGGTCCGCTTCCAGCCCGTCACCCATTCGATCCCCGAGGCGGCCAGCCTGGTGATCGACACGCCCTCGGGGCGGGTGGTGCACACCGGCGACTTCAAGGTGGACGACGATCCCCAGATCGGCGCGCCCTTCGACCTCGAGGCGTTCCGCGCCATCGGCGCCAAGGGCGTGCAGGCGATGGTCTGCGACTCGACCAACGTGTTCCTCAACGGGCATGGCGGGTCGGAGTCCGAGGTCGTCCAGCCGCTGACCGAGCTGATCCGCTCGGCCAAGGGCGCGGTGGCCGCGACCACCTTCGCCTCCAACGTCGCGCGCCTGAAGTCGATCGCCACCGCCGCCTCCAACGCGGGCCGGGCGATCGTGCTGGTGGGCCGGGCGATGGAGCGCATGGTCGCCGCCGCCGTCGAGACCGGCGAGCTGCGCGACTTCCCCAAGGTGATCTCGGACTACGAGGCCAAGGAAGTCCCGGCCGAGCATGTTCTCTATCTCGTCACCGGCTCCCAGGGCGAGGGGCGCGCGGCACTGGCGCGCATCGCGTCCGGCTCGCACCCCACGGTGCGGCTGGGCGAGGGGGACATGGTGATCTTCTCGTCCAAGACGATCCCCGGCAACGAGCCGGGAGTCGTGAAACTGTGGAACCAGCTCTCCGAGCGCGGGGTCCACGTGGTCGACGAGAGCTCGCCCGAGCTCACCGGGCGGATCCACGTCTCCGGCCACGCCCGCAAGGAGGATCTGCGCGTCCTCTACGAGGCGCTGAAGCCGAAGATCGCGGTGCCCATGCACGGCGAGCATCGCCACCTGGTCGAGCATTCGGCCTTCGCCGCGACCCTGCAGGTGCCCGCGATCCCGGCGCCCAACGGGACGGTGGTGGCGATCGCCGGCGACCGGCCGCAGATCGTGGACCAGGTGTCGACGGGGCGGCTCTATCTCGACGGCGACACCATGATCGGGGCGATGGACGGCGTGGTCCGCTCGCGCCTGAAGCTGGCGCGGCAGGGTCATGTGGTGGTGGCGCTGGTGGTCGACGAGTCGGGCGACCTGCTCGCCGACCCCGAGATCCGCGTCGTCGGCGGTCCGCTGGAAAGCGCCCGCTGGCCGATGCCGCTCGAGGCGCTGATCTACGAGGCCGTCGACGAGGCGGTCGAGGGCCTGCCCAAGCGCCGCCGCGCCGACAAGGACATCGAGGACGCCGCCTCGCGCGCCGCCCGCGCCGTGTGCGCGCGCCGCTGGGGCAAGCGCCCGGTGCTGACGGTGATCGTGACCCGGCTCGAGGACGAGTGACCCTCAGGCGGCGCGCCGCCTGATCCGGCCTTCGGATGAACGGAACAGGGCCGCCCCCCGGGGGCGGCCCTTCTGCGCTCCGGGGTCAGCCGTTCGCCTCGCGCGGGCCGTCGTAGACGTGGCCCGGAGCGGTGGCGGGGGTGTCCGGGGTCTCGCCGAAGACGCGGGCGGTGGCCGCTTCGATCCGGCGGACGGCCTCCGGCTCGTTGCGCGCCAGCGCCGCGGCGGCCGAGGGGATCCAGTCGCGATGCAGGGGGGTCGCGTCCCGCTCGCGCCCCAGTTGCAGCTGGATCACGTTGGAGGAGCCATAGGCGAAGCTGCACTCGCAGGCGGCGAGATAGAACTCCCACATCCGGGCGAAGCGGGGGTCGTACATCGCCTCGACCTCGGCGCGCACCGCCTGGAAGGCCTCCTGCCAGGCGCGCAGGGTGCGGGCGTAGTGGAGGCGCCAGACCTCGCAGTCCAGCACCCAAAGGTCCGCCTTCTCGGTCGCGGCCGAGCACTCCGAGAGCGTGGGCGTGTAGCCGCCGGGGAAGATGTACTTGCGCAGGAACGGGCCGGTGCCCGCCGGCGGGCTCATCGAGGAGATGGTGTGGATCAGCGCCACCCCGTCGTCCTTCAGGCAGTCGCGCACGCGGGCGAAATAGGTCTCGAGGTGCCCGACGCCCACATGCTCGAGCATGCCGACCGAGACGATGCGGTCGTAGCGCTCGCTCACGTCGCGGTAGTCGATCAGCTCGAAGCGTGCGCGATGCTCGAGCCCCGCGGCCTTCGCGCGGGCGCGGGCGATCTCGAGCTGTTCCTCGGCCAGCGTGATGCCGGTGACCTCCACGTCGGCGGTTGCGGCGAGATAGAGCGCCATGCCCCCCCAGCCGCAGCCGATGTCCAGCACCCGCTGGCCGGGCGAGAGGTTCAGCTTGGCCGCGATATGGCGCTTCTTGAGGATCTGGGCGTCGCGCAGGCTCTCGGTCCCGTCGTGGTAGTAGGCGCAGGAATACTGCATGTCCGGGTCGAGCCAGCGCCGGTAGAAGCCGTTGCCGAGGTCGTAGTGATGCGAGGCGTTCTTCTTCGAGCGTCCCGCAGGGTTGTGCTGCCAGATCCGCCGGAAGGCCTTGTCGATCCAGTGCACCAGCGCCTGCGGGCCCGAGAGGGTGAAGGCGCTCTGGTTCTCGAACAGCAGGCTGAGGAGGTCGTAGGCCGTGCCGCCCTCGGGTCCGTCCTCGACGATCAGGGTCCCGTCCATGAACGCCTCCGCCCCGACCAGCTCGGGGTTGAGGGGGATCTTCCAGTCGAGCGTGGGGTCGGTGATGCGGATCGCGACCCACGGGCCGGGCTCGGCGCCCTCGACGACGATGGTCTCGTCATCGGGGGTGCGCAGCTCGACCCGGCCCTTGACGATGGCTTTCTGGAAGAGAGGGGGCAGGAGTTTCATCGGCGTCCTCCGTCCGTCGGGCTCCGGTGCGGGCGCGTCGGCAGGGGACGGGCGGACCCGGCCGGCGGCGGCGGGGCGGCTGCGGAGGGGGCTCGGTCGCCGTTCGGGCGAGGCGTCGGAGGCGGGGCCGGGGACGGCCGGGCGCGGCGCGGGCGGGACGGCGACGGGCCGCGGCGCGGCCGCTCGCTGGGAAAAACAGTTCCGCGCGGCGCGCGGGAAATCAACAATCGATCAGCGTTCGGCAGGAACGACGTCGCGTCGGGCGGGCGCAGGGGCCGCGCCCGACGCGGCCGTCAGGCCGGGCTCAGCCCACCGCCTCGCGGTCGGGGCCCAGGATCAGCAGGACGATGCCCCAGACCAGCGGCGTCAGGAACAACGCCCCGACGACGGCCCAGAACACGCTGCGGCCCCAGACCGAGGCCCACCAGACCACCAGCCCGAAGGCCACGATCCAGGGGATGGCGAAGAGTTCCATTGTGCGCTCCTGTCTCCAGTCCCTCTCGGGGCAAGACATAGGGCGCCGCGGGCTGGCCGCAACGGGGCGGCGCCGGGGGCCGGCCGCAACGGCGCGGCGTTGGGGGCTGCCCGCAACGGGGGGCGCCGGGAGCTGGCTGCAACGGGTCGGCGTCGGGGGCCGCCCGCAACGGGGGGAACGCCAGGGACCGGGCGCAAAGGGGAGGGCCGGGGGCCGGCCGCGTTGGGGGCGCCGCGGCGCGGCCGCGTTGGGGGCTCTGTGGCGCGGCCGCGTTGGGAGCGCTGCGGCGCGGCCGCAAGGGGGCGGCCGCGCGGGCGGGCGTCAGGCGGTCAGATCCAGCCCTGCAGCTCGTTGCGCACGATCGCCTCGATCATGACCATGTGGTCCTCGGAGGCGTTGAGGCAGGGGATGTAGTCGAAGCGCTCGCCGCCGGCATGCAGGAAGCTCTCCTTGATCTCCTCGGAGATCTCCTCGAGCGTCTCGACGCAGTCCGACGAGAAGGCCGGGGCCATGATCGCGATGTGCTTCTTGCCGGCCTTGGCCAGCCGCGCGACCTCCTCGACCGTGTAGGGCTGCAGCCATTCCTCGGAGCCGAAGCGGGACTGGAAGGTCAGCACGACCTCCTCATTGGAGAAACCCAGCCGCTCGCGCAGGCGGCGCGTCGTGCCGGCGCACTGGCAATGGTAGGGGTCGCCCTTCTCCACCAGGTAGCGCTTGGGCAGGCCGTGGTAGGAGGTGACCAGCGCGTCCGGCCGGCGGTCCATGCCGGCATAGGCCGCCTCTACCGACTTCGCCAGCGCCTCGATGTAGAGGGGGTGGTCGTAGTAGGGGGGCACGGTGCGCGAGGCGGGCTGCCAGTTGATCTCCATCAGCGCCTTGAAGAAGGCGTCGTTGGCGGTCGCCGTGGTGGCGGCGGCGTACTGGGGGTAGAGGGGGAAGAACAGGATCTTCTCCGCCCCCGCCGCCTGCATCGCCTTCACGCGGGAGACGGTCGAGGGCTCGCCGTAGCGCATGCAGAAGTCGACGACCACGCCCTCGCCGAGGTCGGCCTCGAGGCGGGCGCGCAGCTTCTCGGTCTGCTCGCGGGTGATGGTCAGGAGCGGGCTCTCGTCGCGCTCGGTGTTCCAGATGCTCTGGTAGGCCTTGCCGGAGGAGAACGGGCGCTTGGTGAGGATGATCAGCTGCAGGAGCGGCTGCCAGAACAGGGGCGAGTAGTCGATGACGCGGCGGTCGGAGAGGAACTCCGACAGGTACTTGCGCATCGACCAGTAGTCGGTGGCGGGGGGCGTGCCGAGGTTGACCAGCATCACGCCGATCCTGGCGCGAGGGACGGGCGGGTGATCGCCCGGCGCATGGGCGAGCCGGCCGGCTCCGGCTTCGGTCATCTGGCTGGCGTCGAGCATCGGCCCCTCCGTTTTCTCGGGCCCCTGCGACGGACCCGGCGTCCGGCACGTAGGCGCGCGGGGGGACGGGTCAATGGCGAGCAGGCGGCTGGGGGCGTCATGACGCGCCGAGGCGGCGGGGGCAAGGGGCGAGCGGTCTACAGGCGCCCTGCGGGCGGGCTTGGCTGGGCCTGCGAGTGTGGGGAGGTTGCGGGGGATTTCGGAGGGGGGAGCCTCCGGCGGGCTCCGAACTCACCCAAGAACAAGACGCCCGCGCCTGCTCTCCGGAGCCGTCCATCGCGTCTGATGCCTGAGCGACTCGCCC
>CAXGVP010000155.1:0-7487 GCA_964013055.1 uncultured Albimonas sp. | reverse complement strand
TGGGCGGGTGGGAGCCGACGCCGGAGGGGAGCGCCGGCGCGGCTCTTTCGCAGACGTGGCGTCACCGGCGCCGCCGTTTATCGACGCCCCGGACATTCCCTGCCATTCTCGCCCGATCCGCCCCCTCCCGCCCCGACCGTGGAGATCCCCGCCATGCGCCTGCGCCATGAGACCGAGGCCGACCGCGACACCGTCCGCCGCGTGATCGAAGCCGCCTTCGGCCGCGAGGACGAGGCCCGCCTGGTCGACCGCCTCCACGCCGAGGACGACGCCGCGATCTCCCTCGTGGCCGAGGTCGACGGCCGCATCGCGGGCCACGTCATGTTCTCGCCCATGCGCAGCCCGCAGGGCGCGCTGGGCCTCGCCCCGGTCGCGGTCCGCCCGGACCTGCACGGGAACGGCATCGGCGCCGCCCTGATCCGCGAGGGCCTGTCCGAGGCCGCCAAACGCGGCTTCACCGCCTGTTTCGTGCTCGGCGACCCGCCCTACTACACCCGCTTCGGCTTCACGCCCGATCTCGCGCGCGGCTACGCCACCCCGTTCGCCGGCCCGTTCCTGATGGCCCTGGACCTGACCCCCGGCGCCCTCCAGGGCGAAGGCGAGCTCGCCTACGCCCGCGCCTTCGACGATCTCGCCGAATGACCGCTTTCCTGCTGCAGCGCGCCTTCACCCTCGCGCTGACCCTCCTCGCCGCCACCGTCGCCATCTTCCTGCTGCTCGAGGTCGTGCCCGGCGACCCGGCGCTGACCATGATGGGGATGAACGCCGACCCCGCCGCGGTCGAGGCGCTGCGCGAGCAGCTCGGCCTCAACGCCCCCCTGGTCGAGCGCTACCTGAGCTGGATGGCGGACATGCTGCGCGGCGATTTCGGCACGTCCTACACCTACAAGACCCCGGTGACCGAGCTGGTGCTCGAGCGGCTGGTGGTGACCCTGCCCCTGACCCTCTACGCGCTGTCCCTGTCGACCCTGATCGCGATTCCCGCCGGCATCGCCGCGGCGGCGCGGCGGAATTCTCCGGCCGACATCACCATCATGGGCATCACCCAGATCGGCATCGCGGTCCCGAACTTCTGGTTCGCGATGCTGCTGGTGATCCTGTTCGCCTCGATGCTGCAGATGTTCCAGGCGGGCGGCTTCCCCGGCTGGGACGCCGGCTTCTGGGAGGCGATGAAGTCCCTCACCCTGCCGGCCATCGCGCTGGCCCTGCCGCAGGCCGCGATCCTGACCCGGATCATGCGCTCCTCCCTGCTCGACGCGATGGGCGAGGACTACGTGCGCACCGCCCGCGCCAAGGGCCTGACCCGGTCCCAGGCGCTGCGCCGCCATGCGCTGCGCAACGCGCTGATCCCGGTGCTGACCATCATCGGCATGCAGTTCAGCTTCCTGATCACCGGCGCGATCATCATCGAGAACGTGTTCTTCCTGCCCGGCCTCGGCCGGCTGGTCTTCCAGGGCGTCGCCCAGCGCGACCTGATCGTGGTGAAGTCGGTGATCGTTCTCATGGTCTTCGCCGTGGTCATCGTCACCCTGCTGGTCGACATGGCCTACGCGATCGTCGACCCCCGCCTGCGGGAGGGCCGGCGATGAGGATCTCCGCCTCGCTGATCGTCGGCGGGCTGCTGTCGGCGCTGTTCATCCTCGCCGCGCTGATCAGCTACCTCTGGACCCCCTACGACGTCGAGAAGATGGCCGTCGTCGCCCGCCTGAAGTCGCCGGGGGCGGAGTTCTGGTTCGGCACCGACCATTTCGGGCGGGACATCTTCTCGATGGTGATGGTCGGGGCGCGCACCTCGATCGCCGTCGCCCTGGTGGCGGTCGGCATCGGCGCGGTCTTCGGCGTACCGCTGGGCCTGCTGGCGGCGGCCAACCGCGGCGCCTGGTACGACGAGCTGATCATGCGCTTCAACGACCTGGTCTTCGCCTTCCCCGCGCTGCTGCTGGCGATCCTGTTCACCGCCACGCTGGGCCCCGGCGCGGTCAACGCGATCCTCGCCATCGGCATCTTCAACATCCCCGTCTTCGCCCGCCTCGCCCGCGGCGCGGCGCTCAGCCTGTGGACCCGCGAATACATCATGGCGGCGCGGGCGGCGGGCAAACGCTCCGCCCGGATCTCGGCCGAGCACATTCTTCCCAACATCCTCAACCTGCTGATCGTGCAGGCGACCATCCAGTTCAGCCTCGCCATCCTGGCCGAGGCGGGCCTGAGCTACCTCGGCCTCGGCGCCCAGCCGCCGATCCCCTCCTGGGGCCGGATGCTGTCCGAGGCGCAGACGATGATCTACGTCGCCCCCTGGTTCGCGATCTTCCCCGGGCTGGCCATCGTGCTGACCGTGCTGGGGCTGAACCTGATGGGCGACGGCCTGCGCGACTGGCTGGACCCCAAGCTGAGGCGCGCCCGATGAGCCTGCTGGAGATCGACCGCCTGAGCCTCTCCATCGGCGGCATGCCGATCCTGCGCGACGTCAGCCTCTCCATCGCGCCGGGCGAGTGCCTGGGCCTGGTGGGCGAGAGCGGCTCGGGCAAATCCATGACCGCGCTCTCGGTGATGAAGCTGCTGCCCGGCGGCTCGGAGATGTCCGGCGACATCCGTCTCGACGGCGAGCTGATCTCGGCCTTCCCCGAGCGCGAGATGTGCGCCCTGCGCGGCGCCCGCGTTGGCATGGTCTTCCAGGAGCCGATGACGGCCCTCAACCCGCTCAAGACCATCGGCGAGCAGGTGGCCGAGGTGATCCGCATCCACGGCCAGTCCCGCGACCCCCGCGCCGCCGCCCGCGAGGCGCTGACCCGAGCGGGCCTGCCGCCGGAACAGTTCCCGCTCGACCGCTACCCCCACGACCTCTCCGGAGGCCAGCGCCAGCGCGTGGTCATCGCCATGGCCGTCGCCCTGCGCCCCCGCCTGCTGATCGCCGACGAGCCGACCACCGCGCTGGACGTCACCACCCAGGCGGTGATCCTCGACCTGCTCAAGAAGCTCGCGACGGAGGACGGCGCGGGCCTGCTGATGATCACCCACGACCTCGCGGTGGTGGCCGACATGGCCGACCGCATCGCCATCATGAAGCAGGGCGAGGTGGTCGAGCAGGGCGAGACCGCCCCCCTGTTCCGCGCCATGTCGCATCCCTACACCCGCGCGCTCTTCGCCGCCTCGACCCACCGGCCCGAGCGTCACGGCCGCGCGCCGGGCGCCGAGGTCCTGGGCGTGCGCCAGGTGGTCCGCGACTACCGCCTGCCCCGCAAGCGCCTCTTCGAGGCGCGCCGACTGTTCCGCGCCGTCGACGGCGTGGACCTGACCATCCGCGCCGGCGAGAACGTCGGCCTGGTGGGCGAGAGCGGCTGCGGGAAATCCACCCTGTCGCGCGCCATCCTGGGCCTCGAAGGCATCCAGTCCGGCGAGATCGCCCTCGTCGGCCGCCCCTTCGGCCCCGACGCCCCCTCGGCGTCGCGCCGCGACGTGCAGGTGGTCTTCCAGGACCCCTACGGCAGCTTCGACCCCCGCTGGAAAGTCGCCGACCTGGTCGCCGAGCCCTTCCACCTGGTCGACCCCAAGCCCCCCCGCGCCGAACGTCGCCGCCGGGTCGAGGCGCTGCTGGAGCGGGTGGGCCTGAAGCCCTCCGACGCCGACAAGTTCCCCCACGAGTTCTCCGGCGGCCAGCGCCAGCGCATCGCCATCGCCCGCGCGCTGATCACCGAGCCCAAGCTGGTGGTGCTGGACGAGGCGGTCTCGGCCCTCGACGTCTCCGTCCGCGCCCGGATCCTGGACCTGCTGGCGGAGCTGTCGGAGACGCTGGACGTCTCCTACCTCTTCATCAGCCACGACCTGCACGTGGTCCGCGCGATCACCGACCGGGTGATGGTGATGCAGAAGGGCAGGATCGTCGAGGCCGGAGAGACCGAGCAGGTCTTCTCCGATCCCCGGCACGCCTACACCCGCCAGCTCCTGGCCGCGACGCCGGACCTGGAAGCAGCTCTGGCGCGGCGGGAGGCGGCGGCCCTGTAGGGCGCATTTCAAGGCGCCGCGCCGCGGGCAGGTCGGCCGGGATGGCGCATTGAAATGCGCGCTACGCGCCGACGTGCCCCGGGCTTGACCCGGGGCCTCCGCCGCAAGCGCCACGCCGACCGGCCTGCGTCGCGCCAGGGGCCCCGGGTCGAGCCCGGGGCGCCGGCGGCCGTCGCGCCCTCAGCCCGGCGTCAGCTCGATGCGAAAATCCACCGCCGCCTCCACCGCCGCGTCGGTGTAGAGGAACGGCACGTACTCCCCCTTTGCCCACAGCGGCGCGAGGTCCCGGTAGTGCGCCGAGGACGGGTCCCCCGACTGCCCCGGCGCGTTGATGCACACCGAGGCGTCCCAGTTCCCCACATCCACCACGAAGCGCACCGAGGCCCCCGCGATCACCCGGAAATCCGTCCCCCGGTAGGCCGCCATCATAACCGTCGTGTAGTCGCCGCCCTTGGCCAGCGGCCCGATGTTCAGCGCCTCGTCCATGCGGGCCAGCGGATGCTCGAAGAAGCCGTGGTGCAGGTCGCCCCAGCGCCAGCCCGCCTCCGGTCCGTGGGTCTCTGAAAGGTCCGCGTGGGCCGCGGCCAGGGTCTCGGCCAGCAGCCGGTCGCGGGCGGCTGCGGGGTCCGCGCCGAAGCGGGCGTCGGGGGTTTCCAGGGCCTGGACGATGCCCTCCACGTCGCCGGGCGCGAAGAACACGGCAGGGACCTGCGGGGCGACGAGGGCGAACAGCCCCGCCTTCAACCGCTTCGTCCACCACCAGCCCATCAGCAGGGCCGCGGCGGAGTCCGCCCGGAAGCCGCCGTCCCACTCGGCCAGCAGCGCGCGGCCGGGCGTCCCCTCCGGCAGCGCCCTGACCAATTCCAGGACCCGGCGCATCGGGCGCGAGATCACGTCGGTCTGCAGCGCCTGGCTGGCGGCGATGGAGTGGGCGGCATCGGCCGACAGCACCGCCTCGATGCGCGAGGCGCGGGTGTTCTCCAGCCACTCGAACCCGATCTGGGTCTCGGACTGGTCGTAGCCCTGAGGCAGGTTGAACTCGTTGGCGGAGTGGACGAAGCCCCGCTCGGGGTTGACCTCGTGGGGGAGGGCGTCGAGGGGGTGGAAGCCCTCCCATTCGTTCGACCCGTCGCCCTTCGCCGGCAGCAGCCCGGTCCAAGTACGCCGCACCGGAACCATGCCGGCGGGCTGCCAGCAGATGTCGCCCGAGGCGTCCGCCCAGACGTGGTTCAGCGAGGGCGTCGCGAAGCGGCGCAGCGCCTCGCGGAACTCCGGCACGGACTGGGCGCGCATGGTCGAGAGGCCGCCGAAATAGGCGGCCGAGCCCGGCTCGAACCAGACCGAGCGCAGGGCGAACAGGCACCCGCCCTCGCGGATCAGCACGGGGCCGTGGGCGGTGAACTCCAGCGTGTGGGTCTGGGGGGCGTGGCCGGCGATCTCGAAGACCGTCTCGACCTTTTCGATATCGGTCCAACCCTCCGGCCCGCGGTAGCGGTCGCCGTCGAGGTCGTAGACGTAGACGTCCTCCTGGTCCGTGCCGAAAATCGTCTGGGTGAAGGCGCCCTGGCCGTTGTGGCCCATGGAGATGCCGGGCATCGAGGGCTCGCCGGCCCCGATCACGTCCAGCCCCGGCGCGGTCAGATGCACCAGGTAGCGCAACGAGGGCAGGCCATGGGCGCGATGCGGATCGCCCGCGCAGATCGGCCGCCCGGTGGCGGTGCGCGCGGGCGAGACCGCCCAGTTGTTCGAGCCGGTCCAGGCGGCGTCGGCGACCACGCCCTCCAGCTCGTCCACCTTGCGCCACTTGCCGGCCTGATCCAGCGGGCAGTCCATGCGCTCTTCGGGGAAGGTCACCGGGGCGGTGGCCAGCCGGAACAGGTCCAGCGCCGCCAGCGGGATGTCTTCGAACGGCGCGGCCGGCTCGCCCGCATCCACCGAGGGCTCCAGGTTCCGGCGCAGCAGGTCCGTCTCCGGCCCGGCCTTGGCCAGAACCTGGGCGCGCAGCACCTCCGAGAGCGCGTTGCGCGTCAGGGCGTGGGAGCGGATGCGGACCAGGTCCTCGGGCGCGAATTTCTCGGGCGCCGTGCCGGTGAGGGCGAATTCGGGGGGGAGGGGGGCCTCGCCCGCCTCGATGGCGTCGATCCAGGCGTTGATGCCCGCGGCGAAGCGGGTGCAGATCATCTCCGAGTCGTCGCCGTAGGCGGCCCATTCGGCGGCCATGTCGCCGCGATAGAGGAAGGCGCGGGCGGCGCGGTCCTGCTCCAGGAAGCCGGGGCCGAAGCTGGCGGCAAGCCGGCCGAGGCCCCGCTTGCGCCACAGGTCGATCTGCCAGAGGCGGTCGCGCGCGGCGTTCGCGCCCTGGGCGAAAAACAGGTCCTCGAGGCTCCCGGCCTTGATGTGGGGGATGCCCCAGCGGTCGACGCGGATCTCGGCGCGGGCGGCGAGACCGGCGAGGGAGACGCTCCGGCTCGTGGGGCTCCGGCTCGTGGGGCTCTGGCTCATGGGAAAGGCCTTTCGTGATTGCCGGGGCAGCTTAGGAGTCGACATGCCCCCCCGCAATACGCCTGAATTGGCGCGAAGGCCGCGCGGACGGCCGCGACAAGGGGAGACGCCCGATGAAGCACGACACCTCCGTTCCCTGGCCGAACGGCGCCCGCTGCGCGGTGATGCTGACCTTCGACTTCGACGCCGAGACGCTGTGGACCTCCCGCGACGCGCGCAACTGGAACCGGCCCGGCGTCCTCTCCCAGGGCCGCTACGGCGCCCGCATGGGCGTGCCCAAGCTGCTGGAAATGCTGTCGGAGGAGGGGCTGCCCGCCACCTTCTTCATCCCCGGCTGGACGGTGGAAAACCACCGCGACCGCGTGGACATGATCCTGCGCGAGGGCCACGAGATCGGCCACCACTCCTATTCCCACAAGTGGGTCTCCGACGACCCGGCGGCGGAGGCGGAGGAGTTCGAGAAGGGCCTCGCCGCGCTCGCCGCCGCGGGGGTGGTTCCGAAGGGGTTCCGCTCGCCGGCGGGCGAGGTCTCGGCCGGGCTGCTGGCGACGCAGGCGCGGCACGGGCTGCTCTACGACAGCTCGTTGATGGACGACGTCAGCCCCTATCGGCATGTGCTGGAGGACGGATCGAAGGGCCCGGTCGAGCTGCCCTGGCACTGGAGCCTCGACGACGCGCCCTTCGCGCTGTTCTCGGTCGCCTCGCCGCGGCCGATGTTCCCCAACAGCCACGTGCTCGAGATCTGGAAGGCCGAGTTCCGCGAGATCTACCGCTGGGGCGGGCTGTTCGACCTGGTGATGCATCCCCAGATCACCGGCCGCCCCTCGCGCATCGCCATGCTGCGGGAGATGGTGGGGTTCATCCGCACGTTCCCCGGCGTGTGGTTCGCGACCGGCGCAGAGGTGGCCGAGGCCTGGGCGGGGCTGGAGGCCGAAGGGAAGGTCTGAGCGCCCCGCCGGAGGCGCCGGGCGCCCGCCGCCAGGCGC
>CAXGVP010000154.1:0-7504 GCA_964013055.1 uncultured Albimonas sp. | reverse complement strand
GCCGGCGACCCGCCCCGAGCGCCACGCGCCGCGCCGGCCCCGCGCCGCGAGGACAACGGTCCCACGCGCACAACGCCCGACGCGGCGCTTCTCCGGCCAGCCCGCGGCGCCGCCGGCGCCCGGATCTCCCGCGGCCCGACGCAAGGCCCCAAGCGCCGCGCCGGCCTCGCGCCGCGAGGACAACGGTCCCGCGCGCACAACGCCCGACGCGGCGCTTCCCCGGCCAGCCCGCGGCGCCGGCGGCGCCCGGATCTCCCGCCGCCCGACGCCAGGCCCGCGCCACATGCGCGCCGCCTGCAAGGCGCCGCGGGTGAGACGCTCCTCACCGGCGCAGCGCCCGACGCGGCGCGTCCCCAGGGGGGAGACGAGACGCGACAGGGCGGCCCGAAGGCCGCCCCGTGTCGGCGCTCCGGTGGCGATCAGGCGATGCGGCGGTCGCGGCCGGCCCAGTACTGGTCGCGCAGCTGGCGCTTGTAGAGCTTGCCGTTGTCCGCCCGCGGCAGCTGGTCGATGAAATCGACCGTGCGGGGGCATTTCACATGGCTCAGGTTCGCCCGGCAGAAGGCGATGATCTCCTCGGCCAGCTCAGGCGAGGGCGAGATGCCCGCCGGCAGCTCGATCACCGCCTTCACCGACTCGCCGAACTCCTCGTCCGGCACCCCGATCACCGCCACGTCGCCGACGCGGGGGTGGGTCGCCAGCAGGTTCTCGATCTCGGCGGGATAGATGTTCACCCCGCCCGACACGATCATGAAGGTCTTGCGGTCGGTCAGGAACAGGTAGCCGTCCGCATCGACGTAGCCGACGTCGCCCAGCGTCGTCCAACCCTGCGCATTCTTGCTGTCGGCGGTCTTCTGCGGGTCGTTGTGATACTCGAAGCTCGGCCCGTCGGAGAAATAGATCGTCCCCTCCGTCCCCGCCGGCGCCTCGTTCCCGTCGTCGTCGCAGATCCGGGTCTTGCCGAGAATGTTGGTGCCCACCGAGCCGGGCTTCCTCAGCCACTCCGCGGACGAGATCGTCACCACGCCGTTGGCCTCGGAGCCGGCGTAATATTCCTCGATCACCGGACCCCACCATTCGATCATCGCCTTCTTCACCTGCGGCGGACAGGGGGCGGCGGCATGGATCGCGCAGCGCAGCGAGCTCAGGTCGTACGTCGCCTTCACCGCCTCGGGCAGGCGCAGCATCCGCACGAAATGGGTCGGCACCCACTGCGAATGGGTGACCCGGTGCTTTTCGATCGTGGCCAACGCCTGCTCGGGGTCGAACCTGGCCGAGACGATCATCGTCCCCCCCCAGCGCATGATCCGCAGGGCGTAGCCGATCGGGGCCGCGTGATACATCGGCGCGGGGTGGAACCACACGGTCTGGTCGTCGATCCCCCAGCGCTGGATGGTCAGCACCATGCCCTTGGTGGGCGTGCCGAAGGGCGCCTCGGACATCGGGCGCACCACGCCCTTGGGCTTGCCGGTGGTGCCCGAGGAATACAGCATCTCCGAGCCTTCCGACTGGTCGGCGATCGGATGGGTGGGGAACTTCGCCAGCGCCGCCTCCAGCGAGACGTAGCCCCCGCCCGCGTCGTCGAGCATGAAGCGCGCGCCGGGCATCAGCTTGGGGGCGCGCAGCTGCTCGGCCACCGCGCGCTTGGCCTGCGAGGTCACCAGCAGCCGCGCCCCCGAGTCGGCGAGGATGTAGTCCACCTCCTCCGGCGTCAGGTGGGTCGGCACCGGCGTGACCTTCAGACCCGCGCGCATGAAGCCCCACATGATCGGCGCATAGTCGATCCGGTTCTCGAGGAAGATCGCCGCGTGGTCGCCGCGCTGAAGGCCGAAGCTGCGCGCCAGGTGGGCGACCTGGTTGGAGAGCGATTCGACCTCGGCGTAGGTGATCGCCTCGCCGGTCGTCTGGTGGATGAAGGCCGCCTTGCCCGGCGTCCGCACGGCCCAGACGCCCGGGTGCTTCTCGTCCTCGCGGAATTCGCTCACTTGGTCGCTCCTCCTGTGAAACCTGTCGGCCGGCAGGTCTTTCGCCTTGCTTATCGTGTTATAACACGCAGCGCACGATCTGGGCGCCGGCTGCGGCAGGCCTGCGGCGCCCTGTCCCGCTGTGCGGAACGCTGAGGCGCATCCGGCCGACACGGGCCTTGACTCGCCCCGCCCGGCCCCGAAACCTGCCGGCCGACAGGTGAGCGCATGACGCCCTCCGCCGCAAGGGAGAGACGACCTTGAGCGACCCGAAACGCTTCATTCCGGTCCCCACGCCCGAGACCGCCCATTTCTGGGAGGGCGCCCGCGCGGGCGAGCTGCGCCTGCAGCGCTGCACCGCCTGCGGCGAGGCCTATTTCCCGCCCCGCGCCTTCTGCCCCGACTGCGGCTCGCGCGAGGTGGCGGTCGAGCGCGCCTCGGGCCGGGCGCGGCTTTATTCCTACGTCATCAACCACCTGCCGGCGCCGGGCTTCGCCGCCCCCTACGCCATCGCGGTGGTCGAGCTGGAGGAGGGGCCGCGGATGATGTCCAACATCCTCGACTGCCCCCAGACGCCCGAGGCGCTGGTCCTCGACATGCCCCTCGAGGTGACCTTCGAGACGCTGAGCGACGAGATCGCCCTGCCCCAGTTCCGGCCCGCGAAGGGGGACGCGGCATGACCCCCAATTCCGTCGCCGTCGTGGGCGCCGCCGAGACCACCGAGCTCGGCCGCATTCCCACCCTCTCCCAGATCGGCCTGCACGCGGATGCGGCGCTCAACGCCATCGCGGACGCGGGGCTGACGATCAAGGACATCGACGGGGTGGCGACCGCGGGCCACAACGCGGTCGAGGTCGCGCATTACCTGGGCATCGCGCCGAGCTGGGTGGACGGCACCTCGGTCGGGGGCTGCTCGTTCATGGTGCATGTGCGCCATGCGGTGGCGGCGCTGGAGGCGGGGCTGTGCCGCACGGTGCTGATCACGCACGGCGAGAGCGGACGCTCGCGTCTCGGCCGCTACGGGCCGGCGATCTTCCCCTCGCTCTTCGACCAGCAGTTCGAGCAGCCCTACGGCGTCACCGCCCCGCCCAACCGCTTCACCCTGCCGGTGCTGCGCAAGATGAAGGACGACGGGCTGACCGAGGAGCAGCTGGCCATGGTGGCCGTGGTGCAGCGCGAGTGGGCGGCCTTCCACCCCCGCGCCAGTTTTCGGAACCCGATCACGGTCGACGACGTCTTGAACAGCCGGATGATCGCATGGCCGTTCCGGCTGCTGATGTGCTGCCTGGTGACCGACGGCGGCGGCGCGCTGATCCTGACGACCGCGGACCGGGCGAGGGATTTCCCGACCAAGCCCGTCTACGTTCGCGGCGTCGGCGAGGGGGCCGAGACGCCGGTGGTCTCGCAGATGAAGGACTTCGGCAGCTCGGCCGCCTTCCGCACCTCCGCCCGGCTGGCGTTCGAGAGCGCGGGGATCACGCATTCGGACGTCGACCACCTGATGATCTACGACGCCTTCGCGCACCTGCCGGTCTACGGGCTCGAGGACCTGGGCTTCGTCGGCCGCGGCGAGGGCGGGGCCTTCATTGCCGAGGGCCACACCCGGCCCGGCGGCAGGCTGCCCCTGAACACCAATGGGGGCGGGCTGAGCTACATGCACTCGGGCATGTACGGGATGTATGCGCTGCAGGAGGGCGTGCGGCAGATGCGCGGCGTCTCGCCGGCGCAGGTTCCGGGGGCGCGGATCTCGCTGGTCCACGGGGTCGGGGGCATGTTCGCGGCCTCGGGCACGGTGGTGCTGACCAACGAGGCCTGAGCCCGGCTTCCGCGGCGCGCCCGTCTCCCGCGGCGCGCCTGGCGGCACGGCCGGGGAGAGGCCCCGGGTCAGGCCCGGGGCGCCGCCCGGAGGGCGGAGCGCCGCGAGGGCTGGGCGCCCTCCCGCCCCGAGCGGGCGCCCCGGGAACGAGGGCGAGGACCCGGCTCGCGCCAGGCCACGTCGCCGGGTGGGAACGAAGCGCCCCGGAGGATGGAGCGTGGCGAGGGCTGCGCGTCCCCGCGGCCCGGAAGGCCCGGGGGACGCGGCCCCCACCCGCGCCCCGGCGCCTCCCCGGGCGCAAGCGAAGCGCCCCGGGGAGCGGGGCGCGACGGGGATCGCGATCTCCAGGAGGGCCGAGGGCGAGGGGCGGGGCCCCGGCTCGCGACCGTCATGGCGCGGGGCAAGGGGCGGGGCGCGCGCCGCAGGCGGCCGCGCGACAGCGCGGCGGCGGCGAGCGGGGGGTCGATCCCCCCCGAGGCGCCCACCCGGCCCGTGGCTCAGGCGACGGTCGAGGCGCGGATCGTCAGGCGGGCGTCGGGCGCGGGCACGCGGGTCGGGGCGGGTTCGCCCTCGATCATCGGGATCAGCATCTTCACCGCCTCGCGCGCCACGCCCGGCAGGTTGAGGTTCACCGCCGTCAGCGGCGGGTCCGCGGCCAGCGAGCGGGGCCCGTCGTAGCGCGTCGCGATCCGCAGGTCGCCGGGGATCGCGCGGCCAAGCTCCTGCGCCGCCTCGCAGGCGCCGGCGGCGAAGACGTCGACCATGGCCAGGATCGCGTCCACCTCCGGGTACTCCGCCAGCAGGCGCAGCGCCTCCGAGCGGCCCAGCGCCTTGCCCCCCGTTTCGTCCAGCCGCAGGTGCAGCGGCGGCATCCCGCGGCTTTCGGCGTAGCGGGCGTATTCGGCCTCGGTCTCCTCGTGGCTGGCGCGGCGGGCGGCCCCCGTGATCAGCGCGATGCGCCGGGCGCCCGTCTCCTCGAGATGGCCCAGCAGCAGGGCGGCCGTCTCGGCCGAGCGCAGGTCCACGCAGGGCGCCTCGTCGCGCCCCGGCTGGCGGCCGATGCGCACCACCGGCAGGCCGCGGGCGTCGAGCAGCTCGGCGAACGGGTCGTCGCGGGCGGGCTCGATCAGCAGCGCGCCGTCGATCAGCAGGTCCTCGACCGAGGGCGAGGCCTCCATCGGCGGGATCAGCATCAGCGACAGGCCGGCGCGCATCGACTCCTCCGCCGCCGTCGCCGCGATCTCCATCATGAACCCCAGCCGCGAGCTGCCCCCCGTCACCGCGAAGGGCATCGCCGAGAATAGCCCGATCGCCGAGGCCCGCCCCGAGCGCAGCCGCCGCGCCACCGGGTTGGCGCGGTAGCCCAGCCGCTCGGCCGTGGCCTTCACTTTCGCCACCAGCTCCTCGTCGACGTAGCGCCGCCCCGACAGCGCGTTCGACACCGTCGAGGGGGCCACGTTCAGCTCCCGCGCGATATCCAGCAGGGTGACCTTTCGTCCCCGATTCGCAGCCATGCGCACCCGTCCCCACCCAGATTCCGCCCCCGAAGGGCGCTCCGCCTGCACAAGTTCCATGCAGAGCGCGGAATCCCACCGCCTTATGGCGGCCATTGCTTCACCTCGAGCCGGAAAATCGTTTTCCCGGACTCCTCGAAACCTTTTTGCCTGGCCCGCGAGGGCGCAACCGGAGGCCGAGACAGATGACCTCCACCCTCCCCGGAACGCAAGCCGCATCGGCGCAGGCGCCCGACCAGGCGACCTTCCGACGGCGGCTGACCGGGCTGACCTGCAACGATCCCTCGCGCAGCTTCGGGGGGCTGAGGCTCCAGGCCCCGCAGACGGCGGACGGGCTGGTGACGCTGATCGACGAGGCGGGGCGCGAGGTGCACCGCTGGAAGCCGCCGGTGCACACCGGCCGCCATGCGGCGCCGTTGCAGCCCGGGTTCCCGTTCTCCAGCAGCGCTCGCCGGTGCAGTTCGGGAGCGGCGCGATCCTGATCTTCGACGACGGCGCGATGCGGCCGGGGGTGTCGTCGCATGTCCCGCGGGCGATCGAGGTCGATCCCGCGACCGGCGTCGTCGCGTGGGACGACCGCGACCCCAACCCGCCCAGCTTTGTCTCGCCCTGCATGGGCGGCGCGCAGCGGCCGGCGAACGGCCGCACCGTCATCACCGGATCCGCCGCCGGGCGCCCGTTCGAGGCGACCCCCGCGGGCGAGGCGGCGTGGGAGTTCGGGATCCCCGAGGTCGCCCCCTACCCCGAGCCGGGGATGGATAAGTTGATCGGGGGCCATCACAACAGCGTGTTCCGCGCCTACCGTTATGCGCGCGAGGAGGTTCCATGGCTGTAGTGGAGAGGATGACCGAGCAACGCCCCCCTTCCGCCGACGCCGGCCGCGACGGCGCCGCGCCCCCGGCCCGCGCCCCGACAGGCGCCCCGGCAGGCGCCCAGACAGGCGCCCAGCCCCCCGCCTCGGCCGGCGCCCAGGCGGGCGCCCCGGCCGGCGCCCAGGCCCGCGCCCCGGCCGCCGGCCGCCTGCCGGCGATCGGGCGCAGCCTGGCCGGCCCGCTGCGCCCGGCGATCAGCCTGGGCTTCGTGCTGGCGATCTGGGCGGGGGTCTCGGCCTCGGGCTCGGTGAACGAGGCGCTGTTCCCCGCGCCCTGGACCGTGGTCGAGGCCTTTGCGGAGATGGCCGCGCAGGGGGTGCTGCTCAGGGACCTCGGCGTGTCGCTGGGGCGGGCGGCGGTGGGCTTCGCCATCGGCGCCTCGCTGGGCGTGGCCATCGGGCTCGCGACCGGGCGCACCCGGCTGTTCCAGGTGCTGCTGGGGCCGTTCCTGACCCTGATGCGCCCGATCCCGGCGATCGCGCTGGTGCCGGTCGCCATCGTGTGGTTCGGGATCGGCGAGGCCTCGAAGCACTTCGTGATCGCCTACACGGTGTTCCTGACGGTGTGGTTCAACACCCATCACGGCATGCAGTACGTGCCCGAGATCTACATCCGCGCCTCGCGCAGCCTGGGCGCCTCGCGCCTGCGGGAGTTCGCGCAGGTGGTCGTGCCCGCCGCGGCGCCCCATATCGTGGCGGGCCTGCGCCTGGGGGTGGCGCTGGCGCTGTTGAGCCTGGTGGCGGCCGAACTGACCGGCGCCTCGTCGGGCATCGGCTACCGCCTGCAGGAGGCCCGCCAGTACGTGCGCACCGACCGGATGTTCGCCCTTCTCATCGTCCTCGGCGTCGCCGGCGCCGCGGTGGACCAGATCGTGCACCGCATCTCGCGGCGCCTCGTGCACTGGGAGCAGGCGGGATGACCCCGGACCGGACCCAGATCCAGCCCCAGCCCCGGACCCAGACCCGTGGCCTGGTCGAGATCGACCGGGTGGCCATCGACTTCCCCGGCAAGGGCGGCATGACCCGCGCCCTGACCCCGACCGCCCTGCGGCTGGAGCCGGGGACCTTCACCGCGATCATCGGCCCCTCGGGCTGCGGGAAGTCGACGCTGATGAACGCGGTCGCGGGCTTTCTCGCCCCCTCCGAGGGCGAGATCCGCGTCGACGGCCGGCCCGTCGCGGGCCCCGACCCGGACGTGGGCGTGATCTTCCAGCAATACGCCCTGTTCCCCTGGTTCACGGCGCTGGGGAACGTCAAGTTCGCCCTGCGCCGGCTGGGCCTGCCGCGGGCCGAGCTCGAGGCCCGCGCCCGCGCCGCGCTCGCCGAAACGGGCCTCGCG
>CAXGVP010000153.1:0-7514 GCA_964013055.1 uncultured Albimonas sp. | reverse complement strand
GGCCCAGGCGCCGGTCGGCCCCGCCCGCACGGCTCGCGAGCGTGCGCCGGGCCTCGATCACGCAGACGTGCAGCCCGCGCGCCTTTCCGGCTGCGCAGACCGCGCCGCCCTGCGTCATGCTGCGCCAGGTCAGGCCGACGATGGAGCACCCCATGAGCCCCCCTCCCAGAAAGCGCGCGCAGGATTTCGACCAGCGGATCCTGGAGATCTTCGACGGCTACGTGCACGGCAAGATCTCCAAGCGCGAGTTCATCTCCCAGGCTGGCCGCTACGCCGCCGCGGGCGTCACCGGCGCGATGATCCTCGAGCAGCTCAAGCCGGACTATGCGCTCGCCCGGCAGGTCGCGCCCGACGATCCCTCGATCGTCACGCAGACCATCGAGTATCCCAGCCCCCGGGGCCACGGGACCATCCGCGCCCTGATGGCGATGCCGGCCGACGCGTCCGGGCCGCTTCCCGCCGTGCTGGTGATCCAGGAGAACCGCGGTCTGAACCCCTATATCGAGGACGTGGTGCGCCGGACGGCCAAGGCCGGGTACCTCGCGCTGGGCCCCGACGGGCTGACCCCGTCCGGCGGCTATCCCGGCAACGACGAGCAGGGCCGCGAGATGCAGCGCGCGCTGGATCCCGCCAGGCTGATGGAGGATTTCTTCGCCGCCTTCGAGTTCCTGCGCGACCATGAGGGGTCGACCGGCCGGGTCGGCTGCGTGGGCTTCTGCTACGGCGGGGGCGTGTGCAATGCGCTGGCGGTCGCCTATCCCGACCTGGCGGCCTCGGTCCCCTTCTACGGCCGCCAGCCCGCCGCCGAGGACGTGCCCGCCATCGAGGCGCCCCTGATGATCCACTACGCCGGCCTCGACGAGCGCATCAACGCCGGCTGGGAGGTCTATGGCGCGGCGCTGGAGGCGAACGGCAAGGCGTTCTCGGTGCACTTCTACCCCAACGTGAACCACGGCTTCCACAACGACACCACGCCCCGCTACGACGCGGAGGCCGCCCGCCTCGCCTGGGATCGGACCCTCGCCTTCTTCGCCGAGACGCTGCGCTAGCCCGGCGCGGCGGCGCAGCGGGGCCCCTGCAGGGCCTGCGTCCGGTCCCGCGCGACCTCGCGGGTCGGGGCCATCTGGCGAGGGCGCAGGCGGACCGCGGCGTCGCGGCGCCGGCGGACTTCGAAAGCGGCCGCCCCGCCGCCGCCCGCGCACCGCCTTGCGCCGTCCCGCGCCGCAGGCCGATCATGCGCGCCCCCGCCCCCCGGCCCCAGGAGCCCGCCCCCCATGCCAGACGCCCAGACCGCCGGTTCCGGCGGCGCCGCCCATGCCGCCGAGGTCGACGCGCGCAACGAGGAGATCCTGATCTGGATCGACGGCGCCCTGCGCCCGCGCGCGCAGGCCACCGTCTCGGTCTACGACTCCGGCTTCCTGCTCGGCGACGGGATCTGGGAGGGGCTGCGCCTGCACAACGGCCGCTGGGCCTTCCTCGACGACCACCTCGACCGCCTGTTCGAGGCGGCGCGCGCCATCGACCTGGACATCGGCCGCGACCGGGCCGGCGTCGTCGCCGCGCTCGAGGAGGTGCGGACCGCCAACGGCATGGAGGACGACGCCCACGCCCGCCTGATGGTCACGCGAGGGGTGAAGGCGCGGCCCTTCCAGCACCCCTCGCTCAGCCGCTCCGGCCCCACGATGGCGATCATCGCCGAGCATTCCGTGCCCGCCGGCAAGGCCGGGCAGGGCCTGCGGCTCGCCACCGTCCCCCAGGTGCGCGGCCTGCCGATGAGCCAGGATCCCAAGCTGAACTCGCACTCCAAGCTGAACTGCGTGCTCGCCGCGGTGCAGGCCGAGAAGGCGGGCGCCGACGAGGGGCTGATGCTCGACCCCCATGGCTTCGTGAACACCACCAACTCGTGCAATTTCTTCATCGTCCGCAAGGGCGAGCTTTGGACCTCGACCGGCGACTACTGCATGAACGGCATCACCCGCGCGAAGACCCTGCAGCTGGCGCGCGAGGCCGGGATCCCCACGTTCGAGAAGAATTTCTCGCTGGTCGAGACCTACGGCGCCGAGGAGGTCTTCGTCACCGGCACCTTCGGCGGCCAGACGCCGGTGGCCGAGCTCGACGGGCGGCGCTTCGGCGACGGCACGGCGGGGCCGACGACCCGCCGGCTGCAGGCGCTCTACCGCGCGCTGGTGCGCCGCGACGTGGGCCTCGCGTGATGCGGATCGTGATGTGGTCGGGGCCGCGCAACCTCAGCTCGGCGATGATGCGCAGCTTCGGCAATCGTCCCGCGACGGATGTGGTCGACGAGCCGTTCTACGCCGCATATCTGACCGCGACCGGGCTGGATCATCCGATGCGGGATGCGGTGATCGCCTCGCAGCCCTCCGACTGGCGCGAGGCGGCGAGGGCGCTGGCCGCGCCGCCCCCGCCGGGCCGGCTGCGCTACGAGAAGCACATGGTGCAGCACATGCTGCCGGGCATGGATTTCGACTGGATGGAGGGGGCGGCCGTCGCCTTCCTGATCCGCGACCCGCGCGAGGTGGCGGCGAGCTTCGGCGCCAAGCGGGCGGGGTATCTCGAGAGCGAGCTCGGCTTCGCCCGGCAGCAGGAGATCTTCGACCTGGTCTCCGCGCGGCGGGGGCGCCCGCCCCCTGTGGTCGACGCGGCCGACATCCGGCGCGATCCGCGGCGGGTGCTCTCGGCGCTGTGCGCGGCGCTGGGTCTGGCCTTCGACGAGGCGATGCTGGACTGGGCGCCGGGGCTGCGCCCCTCGGACGGGGTCTGGGCGCCGCACTGGTACGGATCGCTTGCGGCCTCGACCGGCTTCGCGCCGCCCTCCGACGCGCCCCCGCCGCGGCTGGACCCTCAGGTCGAGCGGGCGCTGCGGCCGGCGATGGAAAGCTGGCGGCGCCTGTCCGAGACGGCGCTGCGCTGATCCGGCCCGGCGAGGAGCCCTCCCGCCTCGCGCCCCCCCCCTTGCCCCGCGCGCCCCCGCGCCGGGTCGGGGCGATCCCCTTCGAGACCACCGCCCTGATCGAGCCGCTGCCATCCGCGCCGCGAGGGCGCCGCGCGCACCCTGGCGCGCGCCGGCGCCAGGGCTCGCCGGCCCTGCCTCTCCCGGGTCCGTCCCGCAGGTCCGCGACGGTCCCCCCGATCTCGGTCGGGCGAGATCCGGTCGCCGTCCCGGGCGATCGCCGACCACACGTCACGGCGGGCGCAGCCTGGGATGTCCGCGCCGGCGCCCGAGGCCCGCCCTCCGGCCGGCGGTCCCTCGGCAGGCATCCCGGGGCGCCTGCCCGGGACCCGGTCACGCGCTGCCCGCCCAGGCGATCGATTGATCGCTCCGCCCACATCCCGCGAGGCCGGTTCCCGGGGACGTGCGCGTCAGCGGCGCAGGCCCGATCACGATGCTGGAAGCGCGGTCGCCCACGCCGGAGACATCGGCCGCGCAAGGCTGTCCACGGCTTTGCGCGCGCGCAGGCGGCGCCGCTGCCCGGCGCGATGCTAGGTCACGCTCGACGCGGAGGAAGGCTTGCCGGCGTGGCCGGGGTTCGAGGCGCGCTTCGCCATGACCGCCGAGCCTCGGCATGGTCGGGCGTCTCGACCCTCGCTCCCGTCGCGGTGACGCGCCCCGTCTTGGAGGCCCCACTTGCGGCAGACGCAAGGCGGCTCCGGGCCCCGCATTCGACCCGGTCGAGGACGAACTCCTGCTGGCTCCAGAGCGCCCGGAGCGCCCCGCGCCATGCGCGCCCCGGGGGACCGGATCGACAGGACGGTCCGCGTCCGGTCGTGCTCTCGCCGCGACGACCGTTCTGACCGGCGTCCACGATCCCGAGAAGGGGAGCGCCCGGAGATCGCCGCCCGGCATCTCCACAGACGCCGTGGCCGGACCGAGCCGCCCCCGGGGATCCGGCCTCACCCCTGGCGCGCCACGCCACGCCCGACGCCCGGGTCGCGGAGGCTCCCCCCTGCGGGCGGCTGTCCCCGCTCGGCGGGAAGGGGTTCGACACGCGGACGGTGGCGCCGGGTCTGACGCTGCCCGACGGCCGCACGCGCGGAGCGTCGTCAGGCGAGGCGGCCTGCCGGCGTCGCGCCGCACGACCCTCGCGGCGCCGTCGGCCCCTCGAGGCCGGGCGCAAAGCTTCGCCGGAGCCAGGCGAGCGGCCCGGCTGGGTCGTCGGGGTCGAACGCGTCCACCCGATGCCCCCGTCCGCCGCGGGAGCCTCGCCCGCCGATCGCGCTCCACATCAGGCGCCTCGGGAGCGGCTGCGGGCGGCGTCCGAAATACCAGGTCTCGCCGGGATCGAAGATCAGGACGTCGGCGCTCAGGTCCTTGCGCCGGTCGGCCGGTGCGGAGTGATAGCCCGGATCCAGCGCAACGCCCTCGCCGCCGGGCGGGAAGGCGTAGACCGCGTCGCGTCGGGTCCGGTCCGGATACCGCTCGGCATAGCTGGGCCAGGACAGGACCTCGCGGACGCGCGCAGCATAGGTCATGACGCCGTGCGGCGCCGGCGAGGGCGCGAAACCGGCGACGAGATCGCCAACTCGGGCGGCTCGGCGGATCGCCGGCTTGCAGGTGCACAGGCTCAGCAGCCCGTCCTGGGGGCAGGGCGCCATGCCTGTGTCGTATCGGAGCACATAGCGGAAAAATCGAGGCATCCTGTCGATCCTTCAGGCGGGCTCGGCGCCGATCGCGTCGATGACCGAGGCCAGCCAGGCTCGCGCATCCTCGCGGTCGCCGATGTCGGCGACGAATTCCTGTCCCCGGGCGACGACCGCCAGGCGGCCCTCGTCCGACCATCGCTCGGCGGATCCATGAAAGCTCAGGCCGGTTTCGCGCAGCCACGGCGGGACGCGCCACCGGCTCCTCGGGCCGCCGGGAACCGAGAGGCGCAGCAGATCGGGGGCGGTGCGGGCGACCCCGCCGGGACCGACATGAAGCGTGTTGTTGGCATTCCAGTCGCCCAGCGTGTGCGGATGGCGATGTCGGAAGCCGTCGGGCTGGTCGTCGGGGCCCGGGGCGGGCCCGAGTGGAATGCGCCGCTCGACGCGCATCCAGCCGAAGATCCGATGATGCGGGTCGCGCCCGCCCGAGCGGGCGAAGAGGCCGAAGAAGAGGAAGACGTCGCCCTCGGCCACCCCTTGATTGTCCAGGTGCGCCTGCGCGGCCCCCGCCTGCCCGAAGGCGCAGCGGCCTGCCTCGAACATCGGGTCGTTGTGGCACGGCTCGTCGCCGCGCATCCGGCCCCGGGTGGCCTCGACGACCCGCTTCGACAGCCCCAGATCGCCATACCGCGTCAGCGAGCGGCGCCGGGTCGGGATCGGCAGGCTGACCGGCGCGCCATCGACGATCGGGGACGGCGCGCCGCCGGCGCCGCTGTCGAAGCCCTTTCTGCTGAACACGATCTTCATGTCGCATCCGTCGGGCGGAGGCAGGGCTCGCCGCGCCGGTCCGCCCGCCCGACGCTGCATGATCAGGATCGCCCGGGGCTCGGGCGAAAAGGGCCGGCGCGGCTCGCCCGCTCCCGCCGAACAGGGTGGAGTCTTCGTGGCCCCTGTGTCGAGTCTTGCGAACCCGAGGGTCTGCCCGGCCCGGCGGGTCGCATCTCTCTGACAACGCGGGTGAGGCAAAGCTCCCTCGGCTCGCCCGAAGGCCTCGGGGAGCGTCGTTTTCTGCGGCCGCCGACCCCGACGTGCAGGACCGCGAGCCCCGGCCCTCGGGGCGGAGGCGTCCCGGGGCCTGCGCCGCCCGAGGGCCGTGGACGGGGGACCCGCCCCGGGCGCGCCCTCGAACGTCTGGATCAGCGGCTTTCCACGCTCGGCGAGGCGGGCGCTTGGGGCGCGGCGCCTGCGGATGCGGTCCGCATCTCCGTGAGGTCGGCGAGAACCTCGCCGACCACGCTTTCGCGAAACCTCTGCAGGCGCCGGCCGTCCTGGCGCGAGACGAGGCGGTGCAGCGCCGCGTCGAAGGTCTCCTCCGCCGCCGCCGGCGAGCGGTCGTCCCGCTCGGTCGAGCGGGCTTGCCGGGCGACGTCGTGCTCGGCCCGGGCGGCATCGGCGCACCAGGCTTCCAGCGCGTCGATCAATGCGTCGACGGCGCCGGAGAAGGCGAAGGCGGTCTCGGGTGCTCCCCCCTCGCGCGCGAAGACGCCGCTGAGGAGCCAGCCGCCCTCCGCCTTTCCCTTGCGCCAGAGGGAGATGCGGGCCTCCAGCCCCGCCCGGGCGTGCAGCCGGCGTCGCCAGACCTCGACGACCTTGGCGCGCAGGGGCGGGGCGCCGTCGCGCGGGAAGCTGCGCATCGCCGGGGTGGGATCGAATGGCGGTTCCGTCATGCCGTGGCGTCCTTCCCGCTGCCGGACAGATCGACGATGCGCCCGAACAGCGCCGCCTCCCGGGAGGCGACCTGCGCCTGCGCCTCGGCGCGGGCGCGGTGCTCGGCGACCTCGGCCTGGGTGCGTTCCTCGATCTGATCGAGACGCAGGGCCAGCGCGTCGAGCGAGGCGCGGATCCCGGCGAGCAGGCCTTCCTGCGCCGCCAGCGCCTCCAGCGTCGCCTGACCGGATGCGTCCGATTGGAGCCGGCGCCCGGCGGCCTCCGCCAGCGCCGTCAGTTGCGCTTCGATGCGCGGCAGGGCGGCCAGCAGGCTCTCCTGCGCCGCCAGGGCCTCGATCGTCGCCTGGGCGGCAGCGCCCGTCGGGGCCGGGTCTTCGGCGGCCTCGGCCAGCGCCGAGAGCCGCGCCTCGATCCGCGCCATGGCCCCCGAAGCCTCTGCTTCGGCTTTCCGCCGGGCCTCGTCATGCCCGGCCTGAGCCGCCTGCGCGGCGCTCAGCCTCTCCAGGATCGTCGACATCTCCTGCGCGCGCGTCGCTGCATCCGCCTGGGCGAGCGTCGGATCGGGCGGCGGCGCGAGCCTGTCCGCGAGGCGCTCAAGCGCCGTGCGCAGCTCGTCCTGCGCCGAGACCGCACGGCCCTCCGCATGATCCAGCCGGGCGTCCAGCCCTTCCAGCCGGGCGTCCAGCGGGGGCAGGATCGCTCCGGTCAGCCGCGCGGGCGCGGTCAGCTCCTCCAGGCGCTCCTGCAGGTCGTGCCCGAGCGCCTCTGTCCCCGGGGCGGCGAGGCTCTCGCGCAATCGCTCCGCCGCCTGCTCGGCGGTTTCGCCGAGGGCGTCGAGCCGCGCGGCCAGCCGCGCCTCGGAGGCGGCGCCGAGATCCTCCAGCGCGTCCAGCAGCCGGCCGCCCTGGGCGGCCGAGATCGCCTCCAGCCGGCCGGCATGGGCGAGCAGGATGCCAAGGTCGTCCCGCAACCCGGCGGCGAAGCTCTCGAACGCGGCGGGGAGATCGCGGAGGGAGCCCTGGGCGGGCTCGTCCTGCGTCGCGGCGGCGCGCTGTTGCTCGGCGACCTTGGCGACCGACCGCTCCAGCACGGCGAGGCGCGCCGTCAGCGTCGCGAGGTCGGCGCGCGCGCCCCGGCGCAGCACGGCCGCAAGGACGAGCGCCCCCAGCAGCAGGGCCGCAAGC
>CAXGVP010000152.1:0-7516 GCA_964013055.1 uncultured Albimonas sp. | reverse complement strand
GCCCCTCGGCAAGCCGGAGGGGCGCGCGTCCTTGTCGCCGGCGTGGAAACGATCCGTCGCCCTTGGCCTTGGACGCCGCCCGGCCTACCGTCGCCCCGACCAGCGCCGGAGCCGCCGATGACCGCCGACCTTCCCCCCGAGCTCGCCCTCGACCAGCGCCCCGGCCTGCCCGAGGACCTGCGCTTCCTGCTGGGCGATTACCCGCGCCTGATCTGGGGCGACCACCCCAACTTCGGGCCGACCACGCGCTTCTACCTCGACCGCCACGCCATGTTCCGCGAGGCGATGACCGTGATGACCCGGCTGACCGACGAGGCGCTGGACGGGGCCAAGCCCTCGGGCCGATGGAGCAACGAGTTCGGGCGCATCGCCGGCTTCTTCCTCCAGCAGCTGCACGGGCATCACCAGATCGAGGACATGCACTACTTCCCCGCCCTGCTGAAGCTGCAGCCGAAACTGCAGCGGGGGTTCGACATCCTCGACCGGGACCACCACTCGATCCACGACGCGCTCGACCGCTTTCAGGCAGGCGCCGTGGGCGCGCTGAACGCGCTGCAGGCCCGCCCCGCCGATCCGAAGCGCCCGATCGCCGATGTGCTCGAGGAGCTCAGGCGCATGGACCGGCTGCTCGATCGCCACCTCTTCGACGAGGAGGAGATCGTGATCCCGATCATGCTCGACGCGGGCGAGGACTCGCTGGGGCTCTGAGCGTCGGGCGCCGCGGCAGGCGCCCTGCCCCTGCGGCCTCCCTCAGACCCCTGCCTGCTCGGGCCGGCGAAGGCTCACCCCGTCGATCCGCCAGCCCTCGGGCGTGCGCATCATCAGGTAGTCGGCGACCCACAGCGCGCCCGAGGCGTCGCGCAGGATCACCGACTGGCGCAGGCGCGGGCCGCCGGGCGTCGCCTCGGGCGCGAGCGTGCCGAAGCGCCACTCCGACGGGGCCCAGACCATCGGGTAGCCCTGCTCGACCATCCGCCCGAAATTCTGCGCCGAGCCGAACAGGCCCTGGATCCCCGGCGAGGCGTAGCCCCAGGCCGTGGCGACGTCGCCGGCGAGGAACGCCTGCAGCTGGCCCTCGATGGTCGCGCGCAGCTCCGCCGCCTCGGCGCCGCCGCGCTCCGCGGCCTGGGCGAGCGCCGGCGCGACCGGGGCGGCGGCCCCCACGAGCGCGCCCCCCAGCCCGAGCGCCAGCGCCATGGCGAGGCGCGGCCGGCGCGCCGGTCGAGTGAGCGTCCTGTGCATCTGCGGATCCTCCCTTGAGCGGTCTCTACCCTACAGCCTACGCGGCGCGCGGCGGTTCGGTTTCAGGGCGTTTGCACTTGCACAGTGAAACTGCGTGCAATATATATTCTCGAAATCGAATTCTTGTGGAAGAAGCAGATGACTCCTGACTGGATCTTCGGCCTGCTGGGCGGCGCGCTGATCGGCGCGGCCTCGGGGCTTCTGTTGCTGGGCTCGGGGCGGATCGCGGGCATCTCCGGGATCGCGGGCGGGCTGATCGAGGACCTGATGCGCGGCCTTCCCGGCGGCCGCGCGGGCCGGCTGCTGAGCGCCGAGAACGGGCTGTTCCTGCTGGGCATGATCCTGGCGCCGGCGCTGTACTGGGGCCTGGGCGGGGTGAAGGAGATCGTGGTCGAGGCGGACGCGCCCACGCTGATCGTCTCGGGCCTGCTGGTGGGCTTCGGCGCGCGGCTCGGCTCGGGCTGCACCTCGGGCCACGGGGTCTGCGGCTCGGCGCGGCTGTCGCTGCGCTCGATGGCGGCGATGGGCGTGTTCATGGGCGCGGCGATCGTCACCGTGGCGCTCGGCCGGCTGATCTGAGGGAGGGCGCGATGCGCAGAGTTCTCGCTTTCGTCGTGGGGCTGGTCTTCGGGCTGGGTCTGCTGGTCTCGGACATGGCCAACCCGGCGCGGGTGCTGGCCTTCCTGGACGTGCTGGCGATCCCCGAGGGGGCCTGGGACCCCACCTTGATGTTCGTGATGGCAGGCGCGATGTCGGTCAGCGCGGCGGCGTGGATGCTGGCGCGGTCGCGGCGCACGGCGCTGTTCGGCGGCCCGATGCCCGGCCCGGCGCGTCCGCAGATCGACGCGCGCCTGGTCGGCGGCTCGGCGCTGTTCGGCATCGGCTGGGGCCTGTCGGGCATCTGCCCGGGCGGCGGCATCGCCGCGCTGGGCGTGGGCGGCGCGCCGATCGCGCTGTTCCTGGTCGCGATGGTGGTGGGCATGGCGCTGTTCGCCCGCCTCGACCGCAGCCTGGCGCGGGTCCGCGCCCGGGCCTGAGCCCCCCCGCGCCGCTGGACGAGGGCCGGCCGCCGCGCCGGCCCTTTTCGCGTCCGGGCGCCGGGCGCGGGGCGAGAGCGGGGGCGAGGGCGAAATCCCGCCTCCTCCGACCCGCGGTAAGGAAGAATTTACCTAGAACCTTCACCATCGGCCGGGTCTTCCCCTGAAGGACGGAGCTCGCCATGCCCTTCTCCGGCCAGCGTCGCCAGACCTCCCGCCGCGGACTGCGGCCGGCGGCCCTGCTGCTGGCGGCCCTGCTGGCGGCGCTCACGCTCTTCCCCGCGCCCGCCTTCGCGGGCGCCTGGACGGCGGAGGCGGGGAGCAGCTTCCTCTCCACCGCCGTCGCCCCCGATCCCGACGGGCCCACCGGCCTGCGCCGGGACCGATACCTCGAACACGGGCTCGCCGACGGGGTGACCGTGGGCTTCAACAGCAACCAGGTCATCGACCCCGGCGAGCCCGCCCGGTTCGAGGGCCGGGTCGAGGGGTTCGTGCGCGCCCGCCTGCTGCAGAGCGACTCGGGCCATGTGCTCGCCCTGCAGGGGGACATGGGGGGCGGGGTGCTCAAGTCGGACGACGGCGCCGACGTCGCGGCGCGGCTGATGTGGGGCAAGGGCTTCGCCACCTCGCTGGGCGACGCCTGGACCGAGGCCTCGGTCGGCTGGCGGGTCGAGATGTCGGAGGGCGAGTCGGACCGGGCGCTGGGCGCCTTCACGGTCGGCCTCAGGCCCGCGCCGGGCTGGCTGACGATGGCCCAGGTCGAGGCGGATCTCGACGGCGAGGCCGCCGGCCGCGCCTTCCAGGGGGCCCGCGCCTGGCAGGCGGCCCGCGTCTCGCTGATCGCGGTGCGCGAGATCGGGTCGGGCGACAGCCTCTCGCTGCAGGTCGAGGCGACGCCGTGGAGCCGGGCGATCGCCGACGGCGTGCAGCTGCGCCTGGGCCTGTGGCGGCGGTTCTGAGCCGCCGCGCCCGCCGCGGGGGCGGGCCGCGCCTTAAAGACGGATGAACCGGCCCCGTCCGGCGGGCTCACCCCCGGTTCAATGGCGCTGCGTCATATTCCCTAGCGTCATCGGCCTGGCGGGGATCGGGCCGGACGGACCTGGGGAGGATCCGAGATGCCTGCAAGCAGCGGCGGCGGCGGCGCCGGCAAGGCCAACTTCCAAGACCTGAGCGCCACCAAGTGGGCCGACCTCGACGACATCGCCGGGGATCGCGACCTTCTGAAATACCTCACCGAGGAGGAGCGCGCGGCCATCGCCCTGTTCGAGCGCTTCGACGACCTGCTGGTGGACGGCTCGACCACGGTGCACGTGGCGAGCCTGCTGCTGCCCGCCGTTCAGAAGGTGCGCGAGGCGGCGAACGCCCCCGCCCACGACTTCTTCCTCAAGCTGGACGGGTTCAGCGCCGCCGACATGCGCGCGCTGGAGTACCTCAAGGCCGCGGCCGAGGACCTCGAGGGACTGGAGATCCAGGTCCACGAGATCCCGAGCGCGGCCAGGCACATCGACAAGTCCACCCCGATCCTGATGCTCAAGGTCGGAGAGACCGACGACGACGCCCGCGACGGGCCCTCGGCCTGGGATCCGCTGTCGGACTTCGACTTCGGCGGCGGGGACACGGCCGATTTCTGACCCCGCCCCGCGCGCGGCCCGCATCCTGCGCGCCCCGGCGAGGCGCGGCCCGCGCCGGGACGGGGTCGGCGCCCTTGCGCGACGGGCGACGCAACGGCAGGCTGATCCATCATGAGCGCCACGGGGGGATACCGGGTCGACCGCGGCTACGTCGCCAGCTTCCAGCCGGAGACGTCGCCCGCCCAGCTTCACGCCCTGCAGGTGCTGCGCGGGCGGCGGGCGATCGCGCTCGACCGGCCGCTGCGGGTGCTGGACCTGGGCTGCGGCGCGGGCTTCGGCCTGTCGCTGCTCGCCGCCGCCAACCCGCGCCACCGCTTCGTGGGGGTGGACGCCGACCCCGACCACGTGCTGCGCGCCCGCGCCCTGGCCGACGCGGCCGAGCTGGGCAACGTCGCCTTCCTGGAAGCCGCCTTCGACGAGCTGCTGGCCGACCCCGCCGCCCTCGGCCGTTTCGACCTGGTGATCGCGCACGGCGTCTGGACCTGGCTCGACGCGGCCGCGCGCGCCGACCTCTCCCGCCTGCTGCGGGAGGCGACGGCGCCGGGGGCGCTGGTCTACCTGGGCTACAACGCCGCCGCCGGCTGGGCCGCGATCGAGCCGTTCCGCGCGCTCGTCTCCAGCTTCGCCGCCGGCCGCCGCGGCGCCTCGGGCGAACGCGCGATCCGCGACGCGCAGGGCTTCTTCACGCTTCTCGACGAGGCGCAGGCGGGCCTGCTGCGCGCCGCCCCGGCGCTGTCGCGCTTCACCCGGCGGCTGGCGCTGTTCCCGATGGACTACCTCGCCCATGAATACCTGCCCGCCGGCGCCGGCGGCTGCTGGCCGGGCGAGGTCGCCGAGGCGCTGGCGCCGGCGCGGCTGAGCTACCTCGGGGCGGCGCGCCTGACCGACAACTTCGACCGCCTCAACTTCCCCGCCCCGGTGCGCGAGAAGATCGCCGAGGCCGAGCGCCTGGGCGCAGGCGACGCCGAGCTTCTGCGCGACATCGCCGCCGGCCGAAGCTTCCGCATGGACGTCTTCGCCCGCGGCCAGGAGATCCTGCCCCCCGAGGAGGCCGACGCCGAGCTCGACCGCCTCCCGGTGATCTGCGCCGCGCCGGCGAGCGAGACGCCCGGCGTGGTCGCCGCGCGCGGCCAGGTTGCGCTCAAGCCCGAGATCGCGGTCCCCGCGCTGGCCTTCGCCGCGCGCGGCCCCTGCACGATCGCGGAGGCGATCGCCCATGTCTCCGCCGCCGGGATCGAGCCGCGGCGCGTGCGCCAGACGCTGGTGGTGCTGCTCGCCGGCGGCCTGCTGCGCCCCGTCGCCGCCCCGGACCCCGGGGCGGATCCGGAGGCCGGGGCCGCCTGCGCGCGCTTCAACGCCGCCGCCCATGCCGCGATCCGGCGCCCGCCGGCCTTCGCCTCGGCGGCGCTGGGCGGCGGCGTGGTCGCCACCCGCTTCGAGCGCGCGATGATCTACGGCGATCCCCCCGGGCCCGCAAAGAGCGACCCCGCCGGGGCGGACGCGGACGATCGCGACGACCTCTTCGCCGACGACGGCGACACGCCGCCCCCCGACCTCGACCACCTGCGCCGCCTGGTCCCCGATCTCGACCGCTTCATCGTCCGCGAGAGCCCTGCCCCGGCAGGCTGATCCGCACGCCCTGCGGCACGACGGCTGTTTCTGCGCGTCCCGCGGCGCAGCGCATGTTTTAGCGCACGCCTGCGGCGCGACCGATGTTTCAGCGCGCGCCTGCGGCACGTCTCATGTTTCGGCGCGCGCCCGCGGCGCGACCCATGTTTCAGCGCGCCTGCGGCGCGACGGATTTTTCGCCCGCCCGCGTGGAAATCCCCGAGACCCCTCTTGCGATGAGCCGGGGCTCGCCCATCTATGTAAATGTGAATTACATTCACATCGACATCTGAGAGGACCGAGACGGAGATGGACAGGATCAAGGATCTGCTGAGACGCGCGGAAGCCACGCTGGATCACTGGGGCAAGCCCGGCTGGATCGGAGCGATGGTCTTCCTCTTCATCCTGGCGTGGCCGCTGGGCCTCGCCTTTCTCTTCTACATGATCTGGAGCGGACGCATGGGCAAGGGCTGCAACTCCCGTTGGAAACGTCGCGCGGGCGGCGTCTACCAGTCGAGCGGCAACACCGCCTTCGACAGCTACAAGGAGGAGACCCTGCGTCGCCTCGAGGAGGAGCAGGAGGCCTTCCAGTCGTTCCTGGAGCGCCTGCGCAAGGCCAAGGACCAGGCCGAGTTCGACCAGTTCATGGACGAACGTCGCCGGCCGACGGCCGACGCCGCCACCGCCTGACGCCCGCCTCGCCCGGGGATCCCTCCGGGCGGACGCCCCGGCGCCGACCGCCCCACCGGGCGGCGCCGGACGAGATCGGCCCCCCCGGGGGCCGCGGACCCGGCGGCGGGGTCTTCCCCTCTCCCCCGACGTCGGGGCCTGCAACGCCCGGCGCGCCCAAGCGGCCGCCGGGCGTTCGCTTGCGCGTTGCTGAAACAGTCGCGGCTTTCAGCCCGGGTTCAGCTTGGGGTTCGGAGACGGTTGGTCCCGGGAACGAACATTCCGAAGCGAAATCATGGCGCCGGCGCCATGGTCGCAGGCTCGTGCGCGGGTTTGTGCGGCGGGAATGATGACGGCTTGATGACCGGCTGCTAAGTTGCGACTCGTATCAGAGGTCCCCGGAGGTCTCCCCAGAGGTCCATGAGCCACCATCAGGGAAAGATCGCGCCGCAGTTCTTCGTGACGGCCCCGCAGCCCTGCCCCTATCTGGACGGGCGCTCGGAACGCAAGCTGTTCACAACCCTGCGCAATCCAGACGCCGCCGCGGTCAACGACTTCCTGTCGCTGCGCGGGTTCCGCCGCAGCCAGGGGGTGGTCTACCGCCCCTCCTGCGCAGGCTGCAACGCGTGCCTGTCGACGCGCATCCCGGTCGAGGGCTTCCGCCCCGGGCGCACCCTGCGCCGGATCCGGGCGCGCAACGCCGACCTGACGCGCCACGCCGCCGACGCCCAGGCGACCGAGGATCAGTACGACCTGTTCCGCCGCTATCTCGACCGTCGCCACGCCGACGGCGGCATGGCCGAGATGGACGCCTTCGAGTTCGCCGCGATGATCGAGGAGACGCCGGTCCGCACCCGCGTCGTCGAATATCGCCGCGCCCCGAACCGCGAGAAGGGCGAGCGCGGGCCCGACGTGCTCGTCGGCGCCTGCCTGACCGACGTGCTCGCCGACGGCCTGTCGATGGTCTACTCGTTCTTCGAGCCGGAGGACGAGCGCCGCTCGCTCGGCACCTACATGATCCTCGACCATCTCGAGATCGCGCGCGCGGCGGGCCTGCCCTACGTCTATCTGGGCTACTGGGTCCCCGGTTCGCCGAAGATGGACTACAAGGCCCGCTTCACCCCCTTCGAGGTCTACCAGGGCGAGACCTGGCGGCGGGTCGACGCGCCCGAGCGGGTCTCCGCCGGGGCGCCGTCGCTGCCCACCGATCCCATCGCCGACCAGGTCGCGCGGCTGATGAACGGCTGAGGGCCGGCCGTCGGCGGCCAGCGCTGCGCCTGCGCCCCACCACGCCGACCCCACGACGCCGACTCTCGTCGCCGCCCCTCG
>CAXGVP010000151.1:0-7550 GCA_964013055.1 uncultured Albimonas sp. | reverse complement strand
AGCTCGAAGCCGAGGTCGACGTTGGTCGCGGCGGGGCGGCGGCCGGCGATGCGCTCGACCAGCATCTCGATGCCCAGCCGGCCCATCCGGTAGCGCCGGGTCTGCACCGAGGTGATCGAAGGCACGGCCGCGGCCATCATCTCGAGGTCGTTGAAGCCCACGATGCCGAAGTCGGAGGGCACCGAGACGCCCCGCGCCTGGCATTCGAACAGCGCGCCCAGCGCCAGGTCGTCGTTGGCGCAGAACAGCGCGTCGAGCCCGGGCTCCGCGTCCATCAGCTGCGCCGCGAGACGGCGGCCCATGGTGGCCGAGGACGGCTCGGGCGAGATCGCCTCCAGCCAGGGGGCGCCGGCCTCGTCCAGCGCGGCGCGCCAGCCCTCCTGCCGGCGCATCAGCCGGGGGTCCATGCGCGCGCCCAGCACGCCGATGCGGCGGTATCCGCGGGCGAACAGGTGGCGCACCGCCTCCTGCGCCGCGTCGAAATGGGAGAACCCGATGATCATGTCGATCGGGTCGGCGCCCTTCTCCATGATCTGCACCACGGGGAAGCCGGCGCTTTCCAGCAGGGCGCGGGTCGGCTCGGTCTGGTCGATGCCGGTCAGCAGCATGCCGGCCGGGCGCTGCGAGGCGAAGAGGGGGACGAGGCGCGCCTCCTCCTCGGGGTCGTAGCGGGTGTTGCCGATCTGGATCTGGAAGCCGGCGCCGGCGACCCCGTCGTAGATGCCCTGCAGCACGTCGGCATAGACGTTGTTGGTCAGGCTGGGCAGGATCACCCCGATCACGTCCGAGCGGCCCGAGGCCAGGATCCGCGCCTGCGGATCGGGGACGTAGTTCAGCGCGGCCACCGCCGCGGCGATCTTCTCCCGCGTGCCGGGCGAGACCTGGTCGGGCCGCCTCAGCGCGCGCGAGACCGTGATCGCCCCGACGCCCGCCAGCGCCGCCACGTCGGCCAGCGTCGGCCGGCCCGAGCGCCGCTGGCTCATGCCGCCGTCCCTTGCGCCCGCGCGTCCATCTGCAGTCCTCCCCTGCGTCTTCCCGGCCAGGGCGGGGCGCCGCGCTCGCCCCTGGCGGGTTCGACCATCCTGCGCATCGCCCTAGCTTTGTCGACAGACCCCGACGCCGCGGCGACAATCCGGGGTCATTGACATCATGACAGCGCTATCATAGCGTCATGACAGCGCTGTCACAAGGACGTTGACGCGTGATTCCCGCGGTCAGGAAGGGCGCGGGAAACGCCGGTCCACCGGCCCGGCGCCGAGGATCCCAAGGGAGGACATCGACATGATGTGGATGAAAGCCGCGATCGCGGCCAGCTCGTTCGCGCTGATCGCCGGCTCTGCGGCGGCTCAGGAATACTCGTTCCGGTTCCAGTCGAGCGACCCCGCCGGCAACCCGAACTTCATCATGCAGCAGGAGTGGACCAAGATCGTCGCCGAGAAGACCGGCGGCGCGATCTCGATCGAGCTGCTGCCCGTCGAATCCCTCGTGGCCCATAACGAGACCCAGGACGCGATCGCGGCCGGCATCCTCGACGGCCACATCACCGACGTGAGCTACTTCGCGGGCAAGGACCCGGCCTTCGGCCTGGTCGCCAACCCCGTCGGCGCCTATTCCGACCCCCAGGAGATGTTCGACTTCATCTACGAGGGCGGCGGCATGGAGCTGATGCGCGCGCTCGAGGCCCCCTACGGCCTGCAGTTCATCGGCCCGACCTCGCCGGGCCTCGAGGCCTTCGTCTCCAAGGTCCCGCTCGAGGGCGTCGCCGACCTGCAGGGCCTGAAGCTGCGCGCGCCCGAGGGGCTGGTGCAGAACGTCTTCGCCGCCGCCGGCGCGGCCCCGGTGAACCTGCCGGGCTCGGAGGTGTTCACCTCGCTCGACAAGGGCGTGATCGAGGCGGCCGACTACAACGTCTTCTCGACCAACCAGGCCCAGGGCCTGCATGACGTGGCCACCCACCCGGTCTACCCCGGCTTCCACTCCCTGCCGCTGATCGAGATCTCGATGAGCAAGGCCAAGTGGGACGAGCTGTCGCCCGAGCTGCAGGCCGCGCTGGAAGAGTCGGTCAAGGAGTTCGGCCAGCTGCAGACCTCCACGGTCAAGCAGAAGGACCAGGAGGCGGTCGAGGCCGCCAAGGCCGGCGGCAAGATCACCGTCCACGACTGGTCCGCCGAGGAGCGCGCCAAGTTCCGCGAGATCGCCATGGGCGAGTGGGAGAAGGTCGCCGAGCGCTCCGACAACGCCCGCAAGGTCTACGACACGCTCGTGGCCTACCTGAAGGACAAGGGCCTCATGAACTGAGGCCGGATCGCGGGGGCTTCGGCCCCCGCCTTCCGTTTCGCCCCCCGTTCCCCTCGCGCGGGCCCTGTCCGCGCCGGTCCCCTGCGGCCCGCCCCCCTTCTCCCGCGGCCGCGACGCGGAGCCTGCTAGAATGACCGAGACCCATCCGCCCGAGTCCTCCCCCGAACTTCCGGTGGACCACGAAGGCGGGTCGATCCCCGAGGCCGGACGGCTTGGGCGCTGGATCGACCGCGGCGGACTGCTGTTCGCCGCCGGCATCGTCCTGTCGATGCTGGTGCTGATCCAGGAAGTGTTCCTGCGCTATGTGTTCAACTCGCCGACCATCTGGGCGCACGAGACGACGGTCTTCCTGTGCGGGGCGGCCTTCGTCTACGGCGGGCTCTACTGCGCCGCCCATGACCGCCACATCCGCGTGGTGCTGATCTACGACTGGCTGCCCGAGCGCGTGCGCCGCGGCCTGAACGTGGTCATTTCGGCGATCTGCGCGCTGGCCTCGGGCATGTTCTGCTGGGCGGCGTGGATCATGGTCTCCCGCGCGGCCTTCGCGCCGGACGGCTCGGTGCGGCTGGAACGCTCCGGCTCGGCCTGGGATCCGGTCTATCCGGCCCTGATCAAGATCTTCCTGATGGTGGTGATGGGCGTGATGGCGCTCCAGTTCCTGATCCTGGCGTGGGGCTACCTGCGCGGGACCCGCTCGATCGGCTCGAAGGGGCGCGCGTGATGGATTTCTTCGGCTCCTTCCAGGCTCTCGGCGTCGAGGGCGGCACCATCCTGATGTTCGGGATGATGATGGTGCTGCTGCTCACCGGCATCCCGCTGGCCTTCGTCACGCTGCTCGTCGCGCTGATCTTCGCGCTGGGCTGGTTCGGCCCGATGGCGGTGCCGCTGATCACCAGCCGCGTCTATTCCTTCGTCGGCAGCTTCGTCTTCGTCTCGGTGCCGATGTTCGTGCTGATGGCCGCGATCCTCGACCGCTCCGGCATCGCGCGCGACCTGTTCGACGCGATGAAGCTGGTCGGCGGGCGCCTGCGCGGCGGCGTGGCGATCCAGACGCTCGTCGTGGCCGTGATCCTGGCCGCCATGTCCGGCATCATCGGCGGCGAGATCGTGCTGCTGGGCCTGCTGGCCCTGCCCCAGATGCTGCGGCTGGGCTACGACAAGCACCTCGCCATCGGCGTGGTGTGCGCGGGCGGGGCGCTGGGCACCATGGTGCCGCCCTCGATCGTGCTGATCCTCTATGGCCTGACCGCCAACGTCTCGATCGGCGACCTGTTCACCTCGTCCTTCCTGCCGGGCCTGATGCTGGCCGGGTTCTATGTGATCTACGTGCTCGTGCGCGCCTACCTGAACCCCGCCGTCGCCCCGATCATGGAGCACAACGAGGTTCCCCGCGCCGAGAAGCTGCGCCTGCTCAAGGGCCTGATCCTGCCGATCCTGGTGGTGGCCTGCGTGCTCGGCTCGATCTACGGCGGCGTCGCCTCGGTGACCGAGGCCTCGGCCGTGGGCGTGATGGGCGTGCTGCTGTCGACCGTGATCCGCGGCGAGTTCACCTTCGGCCTGCTCAAGGGCGCGGCGATGCAGACGCTGCGCACGGTGGGCATGATCGTGTGGATCGGGATCGGCGCCTCGGCGCTGGTCGGGGTGTTCAACCTGATGGGCGGCATCAAGTTCGTGACCGAGCTGATCACCGGCATCTCCGACAACCGGCTGACGATCCTGCTGTTCATGATGCTGATCCTGTTCGTGCTGGGCATGTTCCTGGACTGGACCGGCATCGCGCTGCTGACCATGCCGATCTTCGTGCCGATCATCACGGGCCTGGGCTACGACCCGGTCTGGTTCGGCGTGCTGTTCTGCATGAACATGCAGGTGAGCTTCCTCTCCCCGCCCTTCGGACCGGCCGCCTTCTACCTGAAATCCGTGGCGCCGCCCGAGATCTCGCTCGGCATGATCTTCAAGGCGCTGCTGCCCTTCATCGCGATGCAGATGCTGGCCGTGGCCGTGCTGATCGCCTTCCCCGGCATCACCGGGCGCTGAGGAACCGATGTTCTCCACTCTGAAAATCGCCAAGGTCGAGACCCTTCGCCTGAAGGAATTCGGGAACCTGGTCTGGGTGAAGGTCACCGCCGACGACGGCACGGTGGGCCTGGGCGAGAGCTTCTTCGGCGCCTCCGCCGTGGAAGCCTATATCCACGACTGGTGCGCGCCCCTGCTGCTGGGGCGCGACCCGCTGGCCATCCCCGCCCGGATGACCGAGCTGCGCGACTACATCGGCTGGCGCGGGGCGGGGGTCGAGACCCGCGCCCTGTCCGCCATCGACATCGCGCTGTGGGACCTCAAGTCCAAGGTCCACGGCGTGCCGCTGGTCGAGATGCTGGGCGGCCGCGCCCGCCCGTCGATCCGCACCTACAACACCTGCGCCGGCTACCGCTACGTCCGCTCGGCCGAGGGGCAGAAGGTCGCGAACTGGAACACCACGGCCGCCGAGGGCCCCTACGAGGACCTCGACGCCTTCCTCAACCGCGCCGACGAGCTGGCTCTTTCGCTGAAGGAGCAGGGCATCGACGCGATGAAGATCTGGCCCTTCGACCCGGCCGCCGAGCGCTCCAACGGCTGGGACATCACCCCGGGCGAGCTGAAGACCGCGCTGGCGCCGTTCGAGAAGATCCGCTCCGCCGTCGGCGACGACATGGACATCATGGTGGAGTTCCACTCCCTGTGGTCTCCCCCTATGGCCCGTAGACTGTCCCGCGCGCTGAAACCCTACGGCACCTACTGGCACGAGGACCCCTTCCGGCTGGAGAACCTGGCCGACCTGAAGGAATACGGCCGCCACACCGACGCGCTGGTCTGCGCCTCGGAGACGCTGCCCTCGATCCACGCCTTCCGCGAGTATCTCGAGACCGGCGTCGCCGGCGTCGCGATGCTGGACCTGGGCTGGTGCGGGGGCGTCAGCTCGGCGCGCAAGATCGCCGGCATGGCCGAGGCCTACGGCGTGCCCATCGCGCCCCACGACTGCACCGGCCCGGTGGTCTACGCCGCGTCCTGCCACCTGTCGCTGCACGCGCCCAACACCCTGATCCAGGAGTCGGTGCGCGCCTTCTACACCGGCTGGCATCTCGAGATCGCCGAGGCGGTCCCGACACCGGTGAAGGGCCAGATCGACGTCACCGACGCCCCCGGCCATGGCATCGTGCTGCGCGAGGGTCTCGACTCCCGCGACGACGCCATCGTCCGCGTCTCGAAGTAAGGAACGGAACCATGACCAAAGAGCCGAAGAAGCTCCGCTCCCGCGCCTGGTTCGACAATCCCGACGATCCGGGCATGACCGCGCTCTACCTCGAGCGCTACCTCAACTACGGCCTCACGCGCGAGGAGCTGCAGTCGGGCAAGCCGATCATCGGCATCGCCCAGTCCGGCTCCGACCTCAGCCCCTGCAACCGGCCGCTGATGGACCACGCCAAGCGCGTGCGCGAGGGCATCCGCGAAGCCGGCGGCATCTGCTTCGAGTTCCCGGTCCACCCGATCCAGGAAACCGGGAAGCGCCCCACCGCGTCGCTGGACCGCAACCTCGCCTACCTGGGCCTGGTCGAGGTGCTCTACGGCTACCCGCTCGACGGCGTGGTGCTGACCATCGGTTGCGACAAGACCACGCCCGCGATGCTGATGGCCGCGGCCACCGTGGACATCCCGGCCATCGCGCTCTCCGGCGGGCCGATGCTGAACGGCTGGCACAAGGGCAAGCGGGCGGGCTCCGGCTCGATCATCTGGCTGGCGCGCGAGATGCTGGCCAAGGGCGAGATCGACTACGAGGGCTTCATGGAGATGGCCGCCGCCTCCGCGCCCTCTCCGGGCTGGTGCAACACCATGGGCACCGCGACCACGATGAACTCGCTGGCCGAGGCGCTCGGCATGTCCCTGCCCGGCTGCGCCGCGATCCCCGCGCCGCACCGCGAGCGGGCCCAGATCTCCTACGAGACCGGCAAGCGCATCGTCGACATGGTGCGCGAGGACCTGAAGCCCTCCGACATCCTCACCCGCGAGGCGTTCGAGAACGCCATCGCGGTGAGCAGCGCCATCGGCGGCTCCACCAACGCCCCCATCCACATCGCCGCCATCGCGCGTCATGCGGGCGTCGAGCTGGACCTGCAGGAATGGGAGCGCATCGGCCGCGACATCCCCCTGCTGGTGAACCTCCAGCCCGCCGGCGAGTATCTTGCGGAAGATTTCCACCGCGCCGGCGGCGTCCCCGCCGTGATCGGCGCGATGATGGAAAAGGGCCTGATCCGCGAGGGCGCCCTGACCGTCACCGGCCGCTCGATGGGCGAGAACTGCCGGGGCAAGGGCTCCGAGGATGCGGACGTGATCCGCGGCTTCGACAACCCGATCCAGAAGGCCGCCGGGTTCCGGGTGATGCGGGGCAACCTGTTCGACAACGCGATCATGAAGACCTCGACGATCTCGCCGGACTTCCGCGCGCGCTACCTGTCGAACCCCGACGACCCCGAGGCCTTCGTCGGCCGCGCCATCGTCTTCGACGGACCCGAGGACTACCACCACCGCATCGACGATCCCGCGCTTGAGATCGACGCGAACTGCATCCTGTTCATGCGCGGCGCCGGCCCCATCGGCTACCCCGGCGCGGCCGAGGTCGTGAACATGCGCGCCCCCGACTACCTGCTGAAACAGGGCATCCGGGAGCTGCCCTGCATCGGCGACGGCCGCCAGTCGGGCACGTCGGGCTCGCCCTCGATCCTCAACGCCTCGCCGGAGGCCGCCGCGAACGGTCCGCTGGCGCTGCTGAAGACCGGGGACAAGGTGCGCGTGGACCTCAAGACCGGCTCGGTGGACGCGCTGGTCTCCGAGCCCGACTGGGCGATGCGCAGGGCGGAGCTGGAGGCCGCGGGCGGCTACGCCTACCCCGACCACCAGACGCCGTGGCAGGAGATCCAGCGCGGCTGCGTCGACCAGCTCGGGAACGGCATGGTCCTGAAACCGGCGGTCAAATACCAGCGCATCGCCTCCAAGGGCATGCCGCGCGACAACCACTGAGGCAGGGCCCTCCGCCCGCCCCACGGGCGCCCCGGGCTCGACCCGGGGCCTCGCGCCGCGCGCCCCGCCGCGCACCGCACGACCGCAGGGCGCGACGCCCCGCCAAAGGCGGCGCCCCGGGCCTGACCCGGGGCCTCGCGCCGCCCGCCCCGCCGCGCACCGCACGACCGCAGGGCGCGACGCCCCGCCAAAGGCGGCGC
>CAXGVP010000150.1:0-7558 GCA_964013055.1 uncultured Albimonas sp. | reverse complement strand
CGGCGGGGGCGAGTCGCTCAGGCAGCCAAAGCGATGGACGGCTCCGGAGAACAGGTGCGGGGCTTGTTCTTGGGTGAGTCAGGAGCCCGCCGGAGGCTCCCCCCTGCGGGGTCCTACCGATCCTCCTCCCACTCACAGGCCCAGCCAAGCCCGCCCGCAGGGCGCCCTGGCCCTCCCGGTGATCCGCCTGCCTTAGGATGCGTTGCAGCAGATATTGTTCATTGACAGAACAATCCGGGCGCCCCAGCGTCGCGATCAACCGCCGCAGAGCGGACCCGCAGGGAGGACCCACCCGGAGGACGCCATGGCGGCCCGGCCGACGCCCGTCGGCGCGCCCGTCCGTCTCCGCCGCGACCGCGCGGCCCATCCCCGACAGACCACCCCCCGCGCCGGACGCAGATCCGGCCAGAGAGGACGCATGACCGACCCGGCCCGGATGCTGACCGTCGAGATCGACGGCCCCGTCGCGACCCTGACCCTCAATCGCCCCGCCAAGCGCAACGCCATGTGCGACGCGCTGCTGGACGAGATCGACGGCTTCTTCGGGGCGCCTCCCAAGGGCGTGCGGGCGGTGATCCTGGCGGGCGCCGGCGGTCACTTCTGCTCCGGCCTCGACCTCTCCGAACATGTCTCGCGCGAGGCCGAGGAGGTGCTCGCCCACTCGCGCAACTGGCACCGGGTGATGGACCGGGTGCAGTTCTCGGGGCTCCCGGTGGTCTCGGCGCTGCAGGGCGCGGTGATCGGGGGCGGCCTGGAGCTCGCCTGCTCCACCCATGTCCGCGTGGCCGAGCCCGGCTGCATCTTCCAGCTTCCCGAAGGCATGCGCGGCATCTTCGTGGGCGGCGGCGCGACCGTGCGCGTGGGCCGGATCCTGGGCGCCGACCGGATGTGCGAGATGATGCTGACGGGCCGCAAGTACTCGACCGAAGAGGCCGCGGCGCTTGGCCTCGCCCACTACGCCGTCGGCCCGGGCGAGGCGCTGGCGAAGGCCCGCGCCCTCGCCAGCCAGGTCGCGAAGAACGCGAAGCTGAGCAACTACATGATGATCCAGGCCATCGCCCGGATCTCGGACATGGCGAAGCCCGACGGGCTGTTCGTCGAGAGCCTGTGCGCGGCGATCAGCCAGACCAGCCGCGACGCGGAGGAGGGCCTGAACGCCTTCCTCGAGAAACGGCCGCCCGCCTTCCGCTGACGGCCATCACCCGCCGACCGTCCGCCAGAGGCGGCGGCGCGACCAGGGAGAAGAGACCATGACCCGGATAACCCGCCGCGCCGCGCTGGCCGGCCTGGGGGGCGCGCTCGCCGCCCCCGCCTTCGTGCGCCGCGCCCGCGCGGCCGAGGTCACGCTGCGCCTCAGCCACTTCCTGCCCCCCGTGGCGCCCATGCACACCAAGGTCTTCGAGCCCTGGGCCCAGACCATCATGGACGCCTCGAACGGCGCCATCGACGTGCAGATCTTCCCGGCCATGCAGCTGGGCGGCAAGCCGCCCCAGCTCGCCGACCAGACCCGCCAGGGGGTCTGCGACATCGCCTGGACCCTGCCCGTCTACACGCCCGACCGCTTCCCGGTGGCCGAGACCATGTCGCTGCCCTTCATGGTCACCAACGCCGAGAAGGGCTCGGTCGCGCTGCACCAGCTGATGACCGAGTTCGGCGAGGGCGAATACAAGGGCCTGAAGCCGCTCGCCTTCCACATGCACGACGGCGGCAAGCTGCACATGCGCGACGCGGCCATCACCTCGGCCGCCGACTTCCAGGGCAAGCGCCTGCGCGCCCCCAACCAGGCCACCGGCGAGCTGCTGGCCGCGATGGGCGCCGAAACGGTGTTCTTCCCCGTCACCGAGATGGTGGTGGGCCTCTCGAACGGCGTCATCGACGGCTGCTGCCTGCCCTACGAGGTGGTGCCGCCCTTCAAGCTCCAGGAACTGACGACCATCAGCTGCGAGCCGGCGGCGGGCGCCCGCGGCCTCTACGCCAACACGTTCGCGATCGTGATGAACCAGGGGGCCTACGACGGGCTGTCGGCGGACCTCCAGAAGGTCATCGACGACCACACCGGGCCGGAGTGGTCGCGGGCCATCGGCAAGAACTTCGACGCGTTCGAGGCCTTCGGCCGCGGCATGGTCGAGAAGCAGGGCAACCAGATCGTCGAGATCCCCGCCGAGGAGATCGCCAAGTGGCGCCCGATGGCCGATCCGATCTACGCGACGTGGATCGAGAAGCTGAACGGCGCGGGCCATGACGGCGCCGCCATCCTCGCGCGCGCCAACGAACTGCTGGACGCGGGCGCCTGATGCCCGGCCCCGAGAGCCGGGAGGGCGGCGCGCCGCCCTCCTCCGACGGGGGCGAGGCCCTGCACCGCTGGCTGGAGCGGCTGTGCCTGGTCCTCGCCGGCGCCGGCGGGCTGACGATCTTCGCGGTGTCGCTGGCGGTGACCGCCTCGGTCGTCATGCGCACCGTGGGCGTCGGCGGCCTCCGCGGGGACTTCGAGATGGTGGAGCTCGCCTGCGCCTCCTGCGCGGCGCTGTTCCTGCCGCTGTGCCAGCTCAAGAAGGGGCATGTGATGGTGGACATCTTCACCGCCTGGGCCCCGAAGCCGACGGTGCGCCGGATCGACGGGATCTGGACCCTGCTCTTCGCGCTCGCCTGGGCGCTGCTGGCCTGGCGGATGTGGGACGGGATGGAGACGATGCTCGACTACGGCGACCGCACCATGCTGCTGCGCTTTCCGGTCTGGTGGGTCTACGTCCCCGGCGTTGTGGGCATGGCGCTGTCGGCGGTGGTGGCGCTGGAGAGCGGCCTGCGCCAGCTCGCCGGCCTGCCCGAGCCGGGGAGCGCGCGGCCATGAGCCCCTCGATGCTGGCGGTCGCGATGGTGGTGGTGCTGCTGCTGGCGATCTTCGCCCGCGCGCCCATCGCGCTGGCGATGGGGGTCGTGGGGGCCGGCGGCTACGTGCTGCTGGCAAGCCCGCAGGCGCTGCTCGCCTATCTCTCGACCGCCTGGACCGACAAGTTCATGAGCTACGAGCTCGCCATCGTGCCCCTGTTCATCCTGATGGGGCACCTGGCGACGCAGACCGGGATCTCGGCGGCGCTGTTCGCGGCCTCCAACGCCTGGATCGGGCATTTCCGGGGCGGGCTCGCGATGGCGGCGGTGGCGGGCTGCGCGATGTTCGGCTCGATCTCCGGATCGTCGCTGGCGACCGCCTCGACCATGGCGAAAGTCGCCCTGCCGGAGATGCGCCGCCACGGCTATTCGGGGGCGCTGTCGGCCGGATCGCTGGCCGCCGGGGGGACCCTCGGCATCCTGATTCCGCCCTCGGTGGTGCTGATCATCTACGCCCTGCTGACCGAGCAGAACATCGTCAAGCTGTTCCTGGCCGCCACCATTCCCGGCACGCTGGCCGTGATCGGCTTCTGCCTCGCCATCGCCGTCTACACCCGCCTGCGGCCCGCGGAGGGGCCCACGCATGACCGCGCGGACCTGCCCGCCCGCCTGCGGGCGCTGGGCGGCATCTGGCACATCGTGGCGATCTTCGTCGTCGTGCTCGGCGGCATCTACGGGGGCGTCTTCACCCCGGCCGAGGGCGCCTCGGTCGGCGTCGCCATGACCCTGCTCGCAGGCTTCGCCAAGGGCGCGCTCAGCCTGCGCGCGCTGCTCGACAGCCTGATCGAGACGGCGGCCTCGACCGCGATGATCTTCGCCATCGTCTTCGGCGCCGACCTGTTCAACGTGGCCCTCGCCCTCTCCCGCATGCCGACGGAGGTCGCGGCCTGGTTCGGCGAGGCCGGCATCGCGCCGATGACCGTCCTGCTCTGCATCGTGGTCTTCTACCTGGTGATGGGCTGCGTGATGGACAGCCTGTCGCTGATCCTGCTGACCGTGCCGGTGTTCTTCCCGACCGTCATGGCGCTCGACTTCGGCCTGACGCCCGAGCAGCAGGCCCTGTGGTTCGGCATCATCACCCTGGTGGTGGTCGAGATGGGGATGATCACGCCGCCCGTGGGCATGAACCTCTTCGTGATCTCGGCGATGGCCCGCGACATCCCCACCTCGGCGATCTTCCGCGGCGTCTCGCCCTTCATCGCCGCCGAGTTCCTGCGCCTGTCGCTGCTGATCGCCTTCCCTGCGCTCAGCTTCTGGCTGGTGCAGGCGGTGGCGCGCTAGGAGAGGCGGCGATGCCCGAGCCCAGGCCCTCGACCGCCCCCCCGGAGGTCACCGACGAGCGGCTCCGCCAGTTCGCCGGCTACAACATGAAGCGCGTCTACATGAAGGTGCGCGCCGACATGACCGAGACGCTGGCCCCCGCCGGCCTGCGGGTGGCCACCTTCTCGGCGCTGGCGGTGATCCTGGAGAACCCGGACATCACCCAGACCCAGCTCGCCCAGGCGCTGAAGGTCGAGCGCTCGGGCGTGGTGGTGCTGGTGGACGAGCTGGAAGGCGCCGACCTGATCGCCCGCAACCGGGTGAAGGGCGACCGGCGCAGCTACGCGCTGCGCGCCACGCTCAAGGGCCGCCGCGCCTGGGCGAAGGCCGAGGCGCTGGTCCACGCGCATGAGGCCCGCCTCTTCGCCGCCCTCTCGCCGCAGGACCGCGAGCGCCTGCACGCCCTGCTGCGCACGATCGACCACGCCACCGACTGACCCAATCGACGGGAGGCGCCGGCGCCAAGACCGGCCCCCCGGGGAGGACGACATGAACGACATGACGGCCAAGGACCCGACCACCGGCCTGCGACTGGTCCCCCACTCGGCGGCGATCGAGCGCCGGGGGGAGGCGCTGCACCTGACCACCGCAACCCCCTTCGACCCGGTGGTGGAGACCACCGCCGACTGGCTGCACCGCTGGGCGGCCGAGACGCCCGACCACGTCTTCCTCTCCGAACGCGAGGGCGAGGGCTGGCGGGACCTGACCTATGCGCAGGTCCTGGGGCAGGTCCGCGCCGTGGCGGCCGCGCTGGTCGCGCGCGGGCTTGGCCCCGACACGCCCATCGCGATCCTGTCGGGGAACGGCGTCGATCACGCGATCCTGTCCTACGCGGCGCAATATGCCGGCGTCCCCACCTCGCCGCTGGCCGAGCAATATTCGCTGATCGAGGAAGCCCAGCCCCGCCTCGACTACGCCGTTCGAAAACTGGCGCCGGCGATGGCCTTCGTGTCGGACGCCGCCCGCTTCGCCTCGGCCCTCTCCCGCCCGGTCTTCGAGGGCGTCGAGATCGTCGCCGTGGCGCCCGAGGGCGCCCCCCGCCCCGTCACCCCCTTCGCCGAGCTGCTGGCCGGCGAACCCGGCCCGGCGCTGGAGGCCGCCCACGCCAAGGTCGGGCCCGATGCCGTCGCAAAAATCCTGTTCACGTCGGGCAGCAGCTCCGACCCCAAGGGCGTGCTGACCACGCAGCGGATGATGTGCGCGAACCAGGCGCAGATGCTTTCGGTGCTGCCGTTCCTGAAGGACCGGCCGCAGGCCATCGTGGACTGGCTGCCCTGGAACCATGTCTTCGGCGGCTCGCACAACATCAACATGATGCTGGCGCTGGGCGGGACGATGAGCATCGACCACGGCCGCCCCACCGCCGCCGACTTCGCGACCTCCGCCGCCAACATCCGCGCCCGCGGCGGCACGATCAGCTTCAACGTCCCCGTCGGCTTCTCGATGCTGGTGCAGGCGATGGAGACGGACCGCGACCTGCGCGAGGCCTATTTCCGCGACCTCGACCTGATCTTCTACGCCGGCGCCTCGCTGCCCCAGGCCGTCTGGACCCGGCTCGAGGACATGGCGCTGGAGGTCCGCGGCCGCCTGCCCCTGATGATCACGTCGTGGGGGATGACCGAGACCGCCCCCGCCTCGATCATGCTGCACGAGCCCATCGGCCGCTCCGGCGTCATCGGGGTGCCGCTGCCGGGGGTGGAGGTGAAGCTCCTCCCCGACGCGGACCTGCGCTGCGAGCTGCGGGTGAAGGGCCCCAACGTGACCCCCGGCTACCACCGCGACCCCCAGCGCACCGCGGCGGCCTTCGACGCGGACGGCTTCCTGATCACCGGCGACGCCGTGCGCTTCGTGGACCCGGGCGACCCCGCCCGCGGCCTGACCTTCGACGGCCGCGTGGCGGAGGATTTCAAGCTGACCACCGGCGCCTGGGTGCAGGCCGGCCGCCTGCGGATGGAGGCGCTCGACGCCCTGCGCGGCCTCGTCCAGGACGTGGTGATCTGCGGCCACGACCGCGGCGAGATCGGCCTGCTGATCTTCGCCCGCCCCGACCACCTGCATGGCGAGACCACCTCGCAAGGCGCGCTGATCGACGCGCATCTCCAGGCCGGGATCGAGGCCGCGCTGAACCGCCTGGCCGAGGCCGCCACCGGCTCGTCGCGCCGCATCTCCCGCGCGCTGATCCTGGCCGAGCCGCCCTCGCTGAAGGACGGCGAGATCACCGACAAGGGCTCGCTGAACCCCCGCCGCATCCTGACCCGCCGCGCCGCCCTGCTGGAGCGGCTCTACGACAACGAAGACCCCGCCCTGATCCGGGTCTGAAGGAGCAGAACATGGTCGATTTTTCCAAGGTCCGCGCCATCGACTTCCACACCCATGCGGAAGAGCCCTGCGGCTGCCACGCCGACGACGGCTACGACGACCTCCAGACGACGATGGCGAAATACTTCGGCGCCCCCTGGACCCATCCCCCCACGATCCCGCAGACCGCCGCCCACTACCGCGAGCACAACATCGCCGCGGTGATCTTCCCCGTCGATGCCGAGCGCGAGACCGGCTACCGCCGCTACCGCAACGAGGAGGTGGCCGAGCTGGCGGCCGAGAACTCCGACATCCTGATCCCCTTCGCCTCGATCGACCCCGCCAAGGGCAAGCTGGGCGCGCGGGAGGCCCACACCCTGGTGCGCGACCACGGCGTGCAGGGCTTCAAGTTCCACCCCACCATGCAGGGATTCTTCCCCAACGACCGCATGGCCTACACCCTCTATGAGGCCATCGCCGAAACCGGCAAGCCGGCGCTGTTCCACACCGGCCAGACCGGCGTGGGCTCCGGCATGAAGGGCGGCAACGGGATGCGGCTGAAATACTCCAACCCGATGCATATCGACGACGTGGCGGTGGATTTCCCCGACATGCCGATCATCCTCGCCCACCCCTCCTTCCCCTGGCAGGAGGAGGCGCTCTCGGTCGCCCAGCACAAGCCCAACGTCTACATCGACCTCAGCGGCTGGAGCCCGAAGTACTTCCCCCCGATCCTGGTGCGCTACGCCAACACGATGCTGAAGACGAAGATGCTGTTCGGCTCCGACTGGCCGATGATCGCGCCGGAGAAGTGGCTGAACGCCTTCGACCAGGCCGATTTCCGCGACGAGGTCCGCCCCCTGATCCTCAAGGAGAACGCCCAGCGCCTCCTCTCCGCCGTGGCCTGAGCCGCCCGCCCTCGGCCGCAGGCGCCGCCCCGCCGCGCCTGCCCCCCTCGACCGCCCTGCCGGCCGCGCCCTGCGACGCCCGCCCCACGCCCCGCCGGGAGCGCCTGTTCTCCGGAGCCGTCTCTCGCTGATGCCGATCAGAGCGA
>CAXGVP010000149.1:0-7588 GCA_964013055.1 uncultured Albimonas sp. | reverse complement strand
CGGCGACGTCCGGGTCGGGGCCGGTGCGGCCGGGGCGGGCTTCAGCGCCTCCTCGTCCAGGTTCTTGCGTTCGGGAAGCGCGCCGCCGTTCTCGCGGCAGTGCCGGTAATCCTCCCGCAGCGCCTCGCTGACGACCGTCGGCAGGGGATCCAGCGCCTCGCCGCCCTCGGCGATGCAGGCGCAGGCTTCCTTCAGGCCGCCCGCCCCGTCGATCCGCCCCCGCGTGAGCTGGCAGGCGGGCCGCGCCCGCTCGACGGGCGCAGCGTCCAGGGGGGCGGCGGCGGAGGGATCGGCCGCCTCGACGCCGTCCCCTTCGGCCGTCGCAGTCACGGTCGACCCGGCGGGCGGGGGGTCTTCCGGGCCGCTCCAGACCCACGCGGCGGCCAGCGCGACGAGGGCGACCGTCAGGGCGCCTCCGGCCAGGGCGGCCCGGCCCGTCGTCGAGGCGGGCGGAAAGGCTGCGGGCCGCGGGGCGCCGGAGGGATCGATGACCACCAGCGTGGTGTTGTCCTGGCGCGGCTTGGCCGCGCTGCGCACGCCCTGCATCACCGCGTCGCGCAGCTTCACGGCCGGGGCGTCGGCGTGCTTGCGGAACAGCGCCGTGATCTCGGCGGGCGAGAGCGTCTCCACCCCGTCCGAGGCCAGCAGGATCCGCTCTCCCCTGGCGAAGGACACCTCCTGTTCGTCGTAGAGGGAAATCTCCCGGCCCATGACCGCAGAGGTCAGGGCATGGCGTTGGGGATGCCGCGCGGCCTCGTCCGCGGTCATCCGCCCGGCCTGAACCTCCTCGGCCAGCGAGGTCTTCAGCGAATGGTCCGCATTCAGGCGGCGCAGCGCCCGTCCGTCGAACATCCACATCGGCGAGTCGCCCACGCTGATCCAGCTCGCCCGGCCCGGGCCCACGGCCACGGCCACGAAGGTGCAGCCCATGCCTTCCAGGTTCGCATCGGAACGGGCGTGGGCGCCGATGGCCTTGTTGGCTGCGCCCAGGGCTTCGCGCAGGCAGTCGGCCACGGAGGTGGACGTCTGGCCGGCGATCACGCGCACGGCCGCCTGGACGGCCAGCTTGCTCGCGATCTCGCCGCCCGCGTGGCCGCCCATCCCGTCGCACAGGACGATCCACAGGACGTCGCCGGAGCGGAGGATCTCGTAGCCGTCCTCCTGGCGGTCCCGGGCGCCGATCCAGGCGCCGCCGACGGCCTGCGGACCGGCGGCGGCGAAAGGGGCGGTCATGCCTGGCCGTCCTCTTTCTCGTTCAGGTCGGACCAGTCGAAGTCCGGGCCGCAGAACGGCACGAAGCGGACATGCGTGTCGTCGCCCAGCTCGATCAGCTCGCCCCCCAGCAGGGCCATGCGCGTCTCGAGCAGCACGCCGTTCACATAGGTCAGGTTCTGGCCGTCGCCGGCCCCGATGGCGAAGCTGCGCGCCCGGGGGTCGTAGATGATCCGCGCGTGGCTGCGGCTGATCTTCCGGTCGACGTTGGGCAGGCGCACGCGGGCCTCCTCGCCGCGGCCGACGATGTTCTGGCCGGCGCCGATGCCGAGCGACCGCCCCGTGCCCGGCCCCTTCACGATGACGATCCAACCCACCACCGGGCCGACGTCGGGCGTCGACGGCAGCGCCGCTGGCGCCTCGTCGCCGGCCGCGAAGGTGTTGAACCGGGTCGCATCCGCCGGATCGCCGCCGTCGCCGGAGGTCCCGTAGTAGCGGATGGTCCGTTCGCCGTCGGACGTCGCGCCGGAGATCGGCGGCTGCGTCGCCTGTCCGCTTGGGCGGCCGAACGTCCATTTCGTCTTGTCGTCGGACATCGCGAAACTCCCTGAATGGGCCGCGCGCCGGCGGCCCGCCTGAAATGAGGATCTGTCGGGACCGTGCGCCGGCCCGGAGAATCAGTTCGCGCCGGCGCGGAAGGTCAGCTCGACGGCGCCCATGCGGATCCGGTCGCCGTCGGCGAGGGCCCGGGTGTCCACGGCCGAGCCGTTGACCAAGGTGCGGTTGTAGGAATCCAGGTCCGTGATCGCGAACTGGCCTTCGCGAGTCCGGTGAAGCTCGCCGTGATATCGCGAGACGCTGCTGTCATCGAGAACGAGGTCGTTCTCGCTCGCGCGTCCGATCGAGATCTTCGGCCCGGTGACGGCGAAGTCCGCCGCGCCGTTTGAAAACTGGATCCGGGCGAGCACCGGCGCCCCGGCGGGCGCGCCGTTGGCCCGCGCCGGGGCGCCGTTCGCCCACTCGGTCGGCGCGTTGGGATCGGAAGACGGCGGCGCGACGCCGTCGACGACCTCGGTCGCGTCCGCGTCGGCCTGCCAGGCCTCCTGCCGTTTCCGGCGACGGGCGCGGATGGCCAGCAGCGCGGCGATCAGGATCCCTGCGGCCGCTGCGGCGGCGACGAGCGCGACGGGCAGGGCCCGCTCGCTCTCCCACCACTCGGGCTCGGGCGCGGGCGGGGGGGCGGGCGCCACGTCGGGCTCAGGCGCCGCCGGCGCCGGCTCCGGCGTGGGGGCGGGCGGAGCTGCGACGATCGCCTCGAGCGACGGCGGCGTCCGGTCGAGGCCGGACGCGCTCGTCGCCACCATGTCGACGGTCAGGCGCGCGTCCGCCTCGAGCGAGTCGAACACGAAGATCCCGCCGTTGCGCGCCTGCTTCTCCAGATCGGCGAGATAGCCGCGGGCGCCCGCCTCGGCGCCGGCTTCGGGTCCGAAGGCGCCGAACACGCCCCGGGTGCGCTCGGCGAGCAGTTCGTATTCCGAATCCGTCGCGCCGCGCGCCGGCAGCCCGGTGGCGCGCCAGTGGATCACCAGCGGCGCGATCTCGACGTTGCGGGCGATCGCACGCTCCAGAACGTCGTCCTTGATTCCGCCGTCCTCGGCCTCGCCGTCGGTGAACAGCAGGATCTGCCGCCGCACGCCGCCGCGGCTTTCCAGCAGGTCGATCGCATCGTCGATCGCTGCGTAGGTGCGGGTGGCCTGGTCGGTGAAGGACAGGGCCGCGACCGCCTTCTCCATGTCCTCGCGGGTCGCCATGGAGCCGATCACGGTGTTGGCGGTTTCGCCATAGAAGATCACCGCGGCGTCCACCCTCGACCCGACCCGGTCGTAGGCGGCGAGCACCGCCTCGCGGACGCGGGGCAGGGTGGCACGCCGCGCCGCGGCGTTGACGGCCGAAGAGTTGTCGATGACGAACACCGCCAGCGCCCGCTCGGAGGGCTGGAGGCTGCGCAGCGACTCGAAGTCCTGCTTGCGGAACGGCGCGGAGGCCCCGGTCCCCACGTCGGTCGCCGCCGCGGCCGTCACCGAGACGCCCTGCGCCACCGAGAGCGCGCAGGCTTTCGCGTCCCCGATCTCGATCCTGCAATCGAGCGCCGCCCAGTCGTTGGAGTCCTGCGGCGCCCCTTGCGCCGAACCGGCGGCGGACAGAATCGCTAAATATGCGGCCAAGGCCTTAAGATATCTAAGCAAAATCGCCAAGCCCCACTCGAAAACCATTGAGTTTTACCAAGCATGGCGAAATCGTGTTGTCAATCGTTAACGGATCAGCAATCATTTTTGAGATTGCAACGATTCGCTGTCGGCGACTCGTGGCCTTGATTGAGTCTGTATTTTGTTTCTTGCCGGGGGACTTTAATGCGCGAGATTTCGACTCTGTCCGTCATTCCATATTCGAGCCCTCGTCTGTGGTCAGGCGCGCACCGACGAGAATTGGACTTCGACAGCGGCGTCGCGTCGGTCTGAATCCATGGAGCAAACGCTTGGTCCGGGCGGCGCTCCTGCGTCACCTTCGGAGCGGCGCGGCCGCGAGGACGCTCCTGCGCTGACGCCAGGGCATGTCGTCGCCAACAGCTATCGCCTGAAGCGCGAGATCGCGCGCGGCGGCATGGGGGCGCTTTTCGAGGGCGAGGACCTCACCGGCCACCGGGTCGCGATCAAGGTGATCCTGGCCGACGCCGAGAGCGAGCCGCGCACCCGCCAGCTCTTCGAGAAGGAGGCGATCGCCCTCCGCAGCGTCCAGCACGAGGCGGTGGTCCGCTACCACGCTCTGCTCCAGGACGACTGGGGCCGGCTGTTCCTGGTGATGGAATACGTCGATGGCGAGCCCCTCTCCCGCTATGTGCGCGAGGCTCACCTGTCGACCGAAGGCGTGTTCGCCTTCGCGGCCCGGCTCGCCTCGGGCCTGGCCGCGGCGCATGCGGTCGGGGTGGTCCACCGCGACATCGCCCCGAAGAACATCCTGCTCCCGGGGGGGCGGGTCGAGGACGCGGTGATCGTCGATTTCGGCATCGCCCGCCAGGCCGCGGGCGACGGCTTCACCATCAGCGGCGATGGGTTCGTCGGGACCATGCGCTACGCCGCGCCCGAGCAGCACGGGCTGTTCGGGGGCAGGGCCAGCGCCCAGACCGACATGTATGCGCTGGCGGTGGTGATGGCCGAAGTGGCCGGATATTCGCTGGAGGGGGTTGGGATGCCGCGCGACGTCACGCTGCCGACCGGGGCCGATCCGGCGCTGCGCGCCAGGCTCGAGCCGATGCTCAAGGCCGATCCGGCGCAGCGGCCGAAGGACATCGTCACCGCATGGGTCGGGCCGCTCGACACGCCCGGAGACCGCCCTGTCCGGTTGAACGAGCCCCGGCGGTCGTCCGTCGGCACGGGCTGGCTCGTTGGCGCCGCTTTCGTCGTCATGGCGGGCTGCGCGCTCGCCGCGGTGCTGGTCCTCCAGGGCCTGCCGAGCGGCGGTTCCGCGGCCGGTCCGGGCGCGGCGCAGGTCCAGCCCGCCGATGTCGACCCGGGTGCGGGCGCCGACCCGTCCTTCGCGCAGCGGATGGACGAGGCGAAGGCGAAGCTCGCCTCCGGGGGCGCGGAGGAGATGAACGAGGCCTACAGCCTGCTGCTCCGGCTTTCGAAGGACGGCCTGTCCGAGGCCTCGCTGAAAGCGGGGGAACTGCTGGACCCGAATTACTACTCGCCCGCGGGCTCGCCCTTCACCCGGCCCAACACGCGCCGCGCGCTGCAGTTCTACAAGGCGGCCGCAGAGCAGGGCAGCGCCGAGGCGCGGTCGCGGATCCTGCGCCTGGAGGCGCAGTGATGCGCCAGGCGCTGGCGCTCGTCGCGGGGATGGCGGTCGCGGCGGCTCTGGCGGCGTGGGCGCCGCCGGCCGGCGCCGGGCAGCCGCTCCTCCAGGACGGCAAGTCCCGCCTGTTCGAGCGGGTGCTGCTGCGCCGCGACCTTCCCCGCAGGAACGCCATCGGGGGCGAGGCCGGCCCCGAGGCCGCGCCCGCGCTGACGCCCTATTTCGTCTTCGAGCGGGCCCAGGGGCCCGGCGGCGACTGGCTCAAGCTCGCCGCCGGGGAGCAGGGCGAGGACGCGTTCTGGGCGCCCGCGGCCGAGGCCACCTCGTGGCGTCAGACCCTGGTCATGCAGTTCACCACGCTGGGCGACTTCGATCCGCTGCTGTTCTTCGAGAACCAGGATCGGCTCTACGACGTGGTCGAAAGCGAGGATCCCGCCCACGACGCCGGGGAACTGCGCGCCGCCGCGGCTGCGGCCCGGGCGGCCGGGCGACCGGCGGAGGGCGACGTGGTCGCGCTGGGACCTGAACTGGGCGTGGACCTGTCGCAGCATTTCTACCTGATCCCGATCCTGAGCAGCGAGGAGGCGATCTTCGAGACCGGCGGCGGCCTGACCAACCTTCTCGAGGTCGCCGTGCTGCGCTCCGACGCGCGCGACGGCCCGCCGCCGCAGCCGCCGGGCGGAGAGGCGCCGGCTCGGACCGAGCGGGAGGACCTCGAGGATTTCCGGATCGGCGTCGTCTTCGTGGTCGATACCACCCGCTCCATGGGCCGGTATTTCGCGCCTGTCCGCGATGCCGTCGGCGCGATCCAGCGGCGGCTGGCCCGGACCGACGTCGAGGACCGGCTCTCGTTCGGGCTGGTCGGCTACCGGGACGCCGTCCTCGACGACACCGGCTACCTCGCCGAGGTCTTCGCGCCGCTGGGCGCCGGCGCCACGGGACCCAGCTTCATGGACGGCCTCGCCGCGATGCAGGAGGCGACCCGCTCCACGAAGGGGTTCCGCGAAGACAGCTACGCCGGGGTCCTCAAGGCGGTCGAGGCGCTGGACTGGAGCGGCATAGGCGCCGGCTTCATCGTGCTGATCACCGACGCCGGGCCCCGCGGGCCGGGGGACGCGCTCTCCTCCACCGGGATGTCGGCGCGACGGCTCGCCGACCTCGCCAAGCAGAGCCGCAACCTGCACGTCGCGGCGCTGCACCTGAAGACGCCGGCCGGCAAGGCCGACCACGCCTCGGCGGAATCCGCCTATCGGGAGCTGTCCGCCGTCGGCGTCTCCGACCCGCTCTATTTCGAGGTCGAAGGCGGCGATCCCCGTCTGCTCGAGACCACGGCGATGTATCTCTCGGATTCGCTCGCCACCGCGATCGAGCAGGCCGGCGCCGGGGTGCGGGTCGACCCCGAGGGCTACAGCCCGCCCGGCGAGGCGACCCCGGAGCAGCGACGGTTCGTCGAGCGGACCCTGCGCGTCGCCCGGTCCCTGCAGCTCGACTATCTCGGCGCACGGGCCGGGCAGACGGCGCCGGACGTCTTCGAGGCCTGGATCGCCGACCGCGACTTCCGCAACCCCGGCGCCAAGCCGGTGGAGGTGCGCCTGCTGGTCACCCGCCGCCAGCTCTCGGACCTCGAGGAATCGCTCCAGGTGGTGATCGACCAGGGCGAAAGCTCGCTGCTGGAACCGGGCGAGTTCTTCGGCCGCGTCGTGTCGATGGCCGCGCGTATGAGCCGCCGCCCCGACCAGGTCGCCCGGGTCGCCGAAGGCGCCACCCTCGCCGACGCCGCCCTCGTCTCGGAGATGCTCGAAGGCCTTCCCTACCGAAGCCAGATCATGAACCTGACCGAGGACGACTGGCTGCGGATGTCGATCTCCGAGCAGCAGGAGCTGATCGACCTCTTCTACGAGAAGGTCGAGCGCTACCGCCAGGCCAGCCGCGTGGTCGAGAACTGGGTGCGCCTGTCGGAGGAGCACGGCGCCGACGACGCGGTGTTCCCGATGTCGCTCGATGACCTGCCGTGAGCGCCCCGGTCGTGGCGATCGAACAGCTCGGCGTCGCCTTCCGCCACGGCGGTCGGCGCGTGGAGGTGACCTGCGAGAGCTTCGAGCTGCACGAGGGCGAGACGGTGGTGCTCCAGGCGCCCTCCGGCGCGGGCAAGAGCACCTTCCTGTCGCTCCTCGGCGGGGCGCTGCGGCCGGACCGGGCCGGACGCTTCGAACTGCGCCTGGGCGACGGGCGGACCCTGGATCTCGCCCGGGCCTGGCGCGAGGGCGACGAGCGCACGCTGGCGGCGGCCCGGCGCGAGGGCTTCGGCTACGTCCTGCAGAGCGGCGCGCTGGCGGGATTTCTCACCGTGCGCGAGAACATCCTCTGTCCGTTGCTCTTCGCCGGCCGGCGCGCGGGGGTGGAGATCGAGACGCTCGCCGCCGTGCTGGACATCGGGGACCTGCTGAACCTGCGCCCCGCGCAGCTGTCGACCGGCCAGCGCCAGCGCGTGGCGATCGCGCGCGCGCTGGTCGGCGAGCCGCAG
>CAXGVP010000148.1:0-7625 GCA_964013055.1 uncultured Albimonas sp. | reverse complement strand
TCGGGGGCGGCGCGCAGGGCCACGCGGCGGCCGTCGGTCAGCGTCAGGGCCAGGCCCTCGGCGAGCTCGGCGGCCTCGGCCAGGTCGAGCAGGATCTCCTCGCCCGCGTCGGTGGTCAGCAGGCCCCGGCGGCGCCAGCGCCCCTCGTAGGGCAAGGACAGGCTGTCGGCGGCGGGGCCGGTCAGCGGCTCGAGCGCCAGGGCTCGCGGAGCGGGGGGCTGGCTCATGGAATCCTTCCGGTTTCGGCCCCGCCATCCCGCCCGATCCGCCCTGCGAGCGCAACCCTGTGGGATGTCGCCATCCGGCCGGCGAGCCCACCCTGTGGAAAACCCTGAGCCGCCTTCGGGAGGCGGATTAATCATTCTGGCGCAATCTGGGCGAAAATTCGGCCCCTGCCAGAGACTTGGCAGCCGCGCGCCCGTCTGGACGCCCTCCGACCTTCGTCGCAACCTCCTGCGTTCGTTAAACAAAAAGATGTCCATCCGGCTCTTGCCGGAGCGGCGCAGTCTCCTAAAAACGTTTTTGGAGGGATTGACGAGGGGTGGCGGAAACATGGCGAGACTGTTGCCGGTTGCAGCGATTTCACTTATGGCTTCGGCAGTGCCGCTGTTCGTGGCGGGCAACGATGCGGCGTGGACCCCGATCGGACGGATCGGCGCGCTGAAGGTCTGGGTGGCCCCGGACCGCTATGTTTTTGACGAAAAGACCGAGACGTTGTCGGTGGCGACACGCCTCGACGGGGATTTCAGCGTCCTGTTGTCGAACATGCCGGGACGCGAGGGCGTGTTCCTGTCCGACACCACCGCCCTGGTCCGCCGCCTCGAGGTCGCCTTCGTGCACGATTGTCACGCCGGCGCGGTGAACGATGTGCTGCTGCACGCCGCCTATGACGTGCTGGGACGCCGGATCGCCGTGCGCCCCCATCTCGCGAAGCTGGTGGTGCAGAGCGCCCGGGCCGCCGCGCGCGCCGTCTCGACCCCCGCCGCGCGCGACGCGGTGCGCCGCGCCTGCCGCAGTCTCGACCGCGGGCGCCGCACCGGGACGCGCGCGGGCCTTCACCGACCCGCCCGCCCTGCGACCGAACGCGCATGACGGGCGCGCGCCCTTGGCGGGGCGCGACCCCGACCTAGAACGATTTGCAAGACTTTCCGAGGGCTTTCAGACTATGGCGATCCTGTTGCGGTCCGCGACGGCCGCGGTGCTTGCGATGACCGTCCCGGTGGTCGGCGGCTCCGGCGCCGAGCAGTGGACGAACGTCGGCCGGATGCGCGGGCTGGAAATCCTGGTGGCGCTCGACGACGCCTATCTCGACGATGCCGGGCGCCAGGTGCTGGTGGCGACCCGGCTGCAGGGCGACATCGATGCGCGTCTGGACACCCTGCCCGAGCTTGACGGCTCTCCGCCCACGCCCCGGCACGTGGGGGTGCACGCCCTGCACCTGACCTACGCCTACGACTGCGCCAGCGGCGAGATCGCCGACGTCCGCTTCCACGCCGCCTATGACGACGACGAGCGGCGGATGATCGCGCCGCCCGAGTTCATCGAGCTGGTGCAGACCAGCCATCGCACCGGCCTGCTGGCCGCGTCGAGCGACGAATCCCGCCAGGGCTGGCGGCGGCTGTGCAGCCGCCTGCAGGCCAGGCTCTCCGTCCCGCGCACCTGACGGCGGGGCGGGAGCGGACCGGCGGCGGCGCCTCAGCGCGGGGCCAGCGCCGTCTCCGCCAGCTCCCGGGCCACGGCGCCGGCCTGGCTGGTCGCGAGGTGGTTGGAGTCGGTGAACACCGGGCGGCCGTTGTGCACCGCGCGGCACAGCGTGGCGTCGCAGAACGGGGCCTTGGGCGCGACGCGCACCACCCCCTCGCCCTCCAGCCCGGCGAAGGCGTCGAGGATCCAGCCGAACTCGGCCAGGTGCTCTGACATCGGGCGATCCACCGGCAGCTCGCGGCCGAAGGCGAGGTTGGCCGCCAGCGTCTCGGGGACCAGCCCCCTGGCGGCGAACAGCGGCTCGACCAGGATCACCTCCTTGCCCGCGGCGCGCAGCCGCTCGACCGTGCGGCGCAGGTTGGCGAGGAAGGCCGCGTTCGCAGTCTCGGGCCCGCGCCATTCACCGTCGACCCGCAAGCCCGAGCCCGGCCGCGCATAGCGCCAGATCGAAACCAGCGCCACCTGGCGGATGGCGGGATCGGCCTCGGCGCGCGCCATCGCCTTTTCGACGAAGCGGGTGCAGCCGGGGTCCTGCACCTCCAGCACCGGCGGGCACAGCGGCTGGAACGACAGCAACCCCCGCCGCCCCACCAGCGTCAGCGCCTGGTCGAAGGCCGGCGCCAGCGCGCGCGAGTGGCTGTCGCCGAAGACCAGGAGGTCGGGCGGCGCCTCGCCCTCGCCGATCAGGCAGGGACCGGCCTGCGCGTTGCAGCGGTCCCAGGCGACGGGAAGGTCGTCCTTGTAGGCGAGCACGGCGTTCACCTCCGCCGGGAACCGCCCCGGCGCGCCGCCCGACAGCACGACCGCCACCGCCACGGCCGCCAGCGTCGCCGAGCCGCCCACCGCCGCCGCCAGGAACCGCCGCGGGTCGGCCAGCACCCGGCCCGAGCGGATCGGCCGCTCGACGCCCGCATAGATCGCCCAGGCCAGCAGCACCGACAGTCCCGTCGCCGCAAGGCGCACGCCGATCGTCGGCTGCGGCAGGTGCAGGTTCGTCAGGATCAGGATCGGCCAGTGCACGAGATAGAGCGGGTAGGAGATCCGCCCCACGAAGACGAAGGGCCCGCTCGCCAGCAGCCGCGCGACCGGCGCCCGGCCCGAGATCCCGCCCGCGATCAGCGCCGCCGCGCCCGCCACCGGCAGCGCCGCATACCAGCCCGGCGCCTGCGTGACCGGCGAGTGGATCGCCAGCGCGACCCCGATCAGCGCCAGCCCCGCCGCCCCCAGCATCGCCTGCGCCGCGGCGCCCGGCGCGCGCCGCTCGGTCGCCAGCGCCAGCACGCCGCCGGCCAGCATCTCCCAGGCGCGGGTGGGCAGCAGGTAGAAGGCGGCCTCGGGCTTCCAGGGCGTCGCCACGACCGACAGCGCGAAGGAGGCGAGCATCCCCGCGACCAGCGCCGGCAGCCAGAGCCGCGGCGCCAGCCGCGCCAGCGCCAGCCACGCCACCGGGTAGAGGATGTAGAACTGCTCCTCGACCGCCAGCGACCAGAAGTGCAGCAGCGGCAGCTTGCCCGCGATCAGGCCGAAGTAGTTCACGTTCTGCCAGAAATAGAAGTTGATCCCGTAGACCAGCGACAGCGCCGTCTCGAACATCAGCTCCTCGTAGAGCGGGGGCAGCACCCACAGCGCCCCGACCCCGGCGAACAGCGCCAGCGTGGCCAGCATCGCGGGATAGAGGCGGCGCACCCGGCGGTAGAAGAACCGGCGGAACGACAGGTCGCCCGCGCGCACGTCGGCCGCCAGGATCCGGGTGATCAGGAACCCGGAGATGACGAAGAACACGTCCACCCCGATGAAGCCCGCGTCGCCGGCCGAGAGCAGGTCGAAATGGAACACGACCACCAGCAGGACCGCCACGGCCCTCAGGCCGTCGATATCGGCGCGGTATTTCAAGGCGATCCCCCCGGCGTCAGCCGGCCGCACCTCCCCTCGGCGCGGCCGGGAACGGTCTTAGAACATGAAGTAACGCTGCGCCATCGGAAGCTCGGCCGCCGGCTCGCAGGTCAGCAGCTCGCCGTCGGCGCGCACCTCGTAGGTCTCGGGGTGCACCTCGATATGGGGGGTGTGGGCGTTCAGCTTCATGTCCGCCTTGCCGATCGAGCGCGTGTCCTTCACCGCCACCAGCCCCTTGCGCAGGCCCAGCTGGGCGCTGATGCCCTCGGCGATGGCGGCCTCGGAGACGAAGGTGACCGAGCCCATCTCCTGGCTGCGCCCCAGCGCCCCGAACATCGGCCGCGAATAGACCGGCTGCGGCGTGGGGATCGAGGCGTTGGGATCGCCCATCTGCGCCATGGCGATGGTCCCGCCCACCAGCACCATCTCGGGCTTCACGCCGAAGAAGGCGGGCGACCACAGCGCCAGGTCGGCGCGCTTGCCGACCTCGATCGAGCCGATCTCGCGGCTGATGCCATGCGCGATCGCGGGGTTGATCGTGTATTTGGCGATGTAGCGCTTCACGCGCAGGTTGTCGTTGGCGCCCTGCTCGTCCGCGAGGCGTCCGCGCTGGACCTTCATCTTGTGGGCGGTCTGCCAGGTGCGGATGATCACCTCGCCGACCCGCCCCATCGCCTGGCTGTCCGAGGCGATGATCGAGAACGCGCCCAGGTCGTGGAGGATGTCCTCGGCCGCGATGGTCTCGCGCCGGATCCGGCTCTCGGCGAAGGCCACGTCCTCGGGGATCGACTGGTCGAGGTGGTGGCACACCATCAGCATGTCGAGATGCTCGTCGAGGGTGTTGCGCGTGAACGGCCGCGTGGGGTTGGTCGAGGAGGGCAGGACGTGCGCCTCCCCGCAGACCTTGATGATGTCGGGGGCGTGGCCGCCGCCGGCGCCCTCGGTGTGGAAGGCGTGGATGGTGCGGCCCTTGATGGCGGCGAGCGTGTTCTCCACGAAGCCGCTTTCGTTGAGCGTGTCGGTGTGGATCATCACCTGCACGTCCATGTCGTCGGCGACCGAGAGGCAGCAGTCGATCGCCGCCGGCGTCGTCCCCCAATCCTCGTGCAGCTTCAGCGCGCAGGCGCCGGCCTTGACCATCTCCTCCAGCGCCGCGGGCCGGGAGGAGTTGCCCTTCCCCGACAGCCCGAAGTTGATCGGCAGCCCGTCGAGCGCCTGCAGCATCCGCCCGATGTGCCAGGGGCCGGGCGTGCAGGTGGTGGCGAGCGTGCCGTGCGCCGGCCCGGTGCCGCCGCCCAGCAGCGTGGTGACGCCCGAGTGCAGCGCATCCTCGACCTGCTGGGGGCAGATGAAGTGGATGTGGCTGTCGAAGCCGCCCGCGGTCAGGATCCGCCCCTCGCCGGCGATGACCTCGGTGCCCGGGCCCACGATGATGTCGACGCCAGGCTGCACGTCGGGGTTGCCGGCCTTGCCGATGGCCGCGATGCGGCCGTCGCGCAGACCCACGTCGGCCTTGTAGATGCCGGTGTGGTCCACGATCAGCGCGTTGGTGATCACCGTGTCGACCGAGCCCTCGGCCCGGGTCGCCTGGCTCTGGCCCATGCCGTCGCGGATCACCTTGCCGCCGCCGAATTTCACCTCCTCGCCATAGGTGGTCAGGTCGCGCTCGACCTCGATCACCAGTTCGGTGTCGGCCAGGCGCAGGCGGTCGCCGGTGGTCGGGCCGAACATGCCGGCATAGGCGGCGCGGGAGATGCGGGCGGGCATGGTCAGGCCTCCGGACTGCTGTGGGGGGCCCGGGCGGCGGCCCGGGGAATGGGGATCGACGCGGCCGCGCGCGAAGGCGCTGGACCGCAACGTTTTCGTGGCGTTACCTTCTCGACGCCGGCGCGCGAGGGGCGCGTCGCAGAGGGAGAGAGGACGTCATCGTGAACTTTCGCAAGGCATCGGCGCGTTCGGCGCTGCTGCTCGCCGGCGCGGTGGTCGCCGGGAGCGCGGCGCAGGCCGAGACCCAGCTGGAACGCGGCGAGTACCTGGTGCGCGTGGTCGCCGCCTGCGGCAACTGCCACACGCCCTTCGGGCCGAACGGCCCGGACATGTCCATGGAGCTGGGCGGCCGCCTGGTCGAGAAGAACGAGGCCTTCGAGGCCTGGGCCCCCAACATCACCCCGGACGAGGAGACCGGCGTCGGCGCCTGGTCCGACGCCGAGCTCAAGAAAGCGATCCGCGAGGGCATCCGCCCCGACGGCTCGGTCATCGGCCCGCCGATGCCCTTCGTGTTCTACCGCGATCTCGGCGACGCGGATCTCGACGCCATCGTCGCCTATCTGCGCACCGTGCCGGCGGTGAAGCACGAGACGCCGGCCTCGGTCTACAACTTCCCCCTGCCCCCGGCCTACGGCCCCCCCGTCGAGAGCGTGACCGCGCCCGAGCGCGGCCCGAGCGCGGAATACGGGGCGTATCTCGCCGGTCCCGTGGCGCATTGCATGGAGTGCCACACCAAGTTCGGCCCGGCCGGCCCGATGATCTCGACCCATCTCGGCTCGGGCGGGAACGAGTTCCACGGGCCCTGGGGCGTCTCGGTCTCGCCGAACCTGACGCCGAGCGCCGACGGCATCGCGGGACGCTCCGACGAGGAGCTGATCACCATGATCCGGATGGGCATCCGCGACGGCAAGCCGATGCTGCCGCCGATGGGCTACCCCTACTATGCGCAGATGACCGACGAGGACGCGCAGGCCATCGTCGCCTACCTGCGCACCCTGCCCCCGCTGCCGATGCCCGAGTGAGGCCGCTCGCCGGGGCGCGCCCGCGCCCCGGCGGTCGCCTGCGCCCGTCGGCGCCGGCGGCGGCCGGCGGGCCATCAGTCGTCGCCTCCGTCGAAATGGCTCTCGTAGCCCGGGCCGTCGGGCCCGCGGGCCGGGTCGCGGCCGTGCCCGGGCAGGCCTCGGCCCAGATGCAGGCAGACGGCGGGGATATAGAGGATCATCAGCTTCCACGCGTTGAACGCCTTGTCGAACTCGGCCCGCGGGTCGCCGTCGCGCAGGGCGGCCACGCCCTCGCCCACGACCCAGGCGACGCCGACGGTGGCGACGAAGGCCAGCGCGCCGCCGATCCACACGCCCTTGCGCCCGCCCAGCAGGCCCCGGCCCCAGAGCGGCAGGAACCACCCCACGACCAGCATCAGCGCGACCGCGATCGCAGGCGTCATGCCCGGCCCGCCACGCCCAGCATGCGCATCCGACGCGGGTGACGGCGGCGGTAGAGGACGCGCGCCCAGATCGCGAAGGCGGGCGTCATCGGGCCGGCGTCGATCTCGATCCGGTCGTAGAGCCGGCAGCCCTGCCCGTCGGGGCAGACCTCGACCCACATCCGGTGGTTCCAGGACTTGATCCCGGCCCCCTTCTCCCGGCTGATCATCACCCGGGCGTCGTCGTCGCACTCGACGATCTCGATCTCGTAGGGCTGGCGGGGCATCACCCCGAAGCCCGAGACCTCGATCGCCAGCTTCTGGCCCGAGCGGAAGCGCCCGCCCGGCAGCCCGTACTGCGCGACCATGCCCCTGTTGGCCTCGGCCAGCGCGTCCCAGTCGGCGGCGACCGCCCACAGGCGGTCCGCGTCGACCGGATAGCCGTGGTGGGATTCGACCACGCAGCCGCGCATCACAGCGGCCCCATGACCTTCTGGTTGAACCCCCAGACCTCGCGCTTGCCGGCATAGGGGACCAGCGTCACGTCGCGCGACTGGCCCGGCTCGAACCGCACCGCGGTGCCGGCGGCGATGTCGAGGCGCATGCCCCGCGCCGCCGCGCGGTCGAAGTCCAGAGCCGGGTTGGTCTCGGCGAAATGATAGTGCGAGCCCACCTGCACGGGCCGGTCGCCGGTGTTGGAGACGCTGAGCACCCGCGTCTCCCGCCCGGCGTTGAGCTCGATGTCGCCGGCCGCGGGGAAGAGCTCGCCGGGGATCACCGCAGCGCCCTCCGCGCGGCCCACACGGCGGCCACGGCGAGGACGGCGAAGGCCAGGAAC
>CAXGVP010000147.1:0-7700 GCA_964013055.1 uncultured Albimonas sp. | reverse complement strand
GCCGGCCACTCGCTCCGCAGCTGGAGGATTTCCCTCCGCCCCGCCCCACGGGCGCCCCGGGCTCGACCCGGGGCCTCTCGCCACGCGCGCCGTCGGGCTCGCCGCGGGAGGCGGAGCGCGGGAGGCTCCGGGTCAGGCCCGGGGCGGGGTTCGAGCGTCGCTCAGGGGGTCTCGCCCAGCGCCGCGAGGCGGGCCTCCAGCTCCCGGATCCGGGCGTGGAGTTTTCCGATGGCGGGGGCCAGCTCGGCCTCGGTCCAGCGGGGCGCGATGTGCTGGTTGCAGTTCCAGTCGAAAGCCTCGAGGTGGAGCACCATCAGCCGCTCGGCCTTCGCCCGCAGCGGGCCGGGGGCCAGCGCCGCGACCAGCGCCGGTTCCGCCTCCAGCGGCAGGACCTCGATCCGCGCCAGCGCCTTCAGCCGCCCCTGCCGGGCGTAGTCCATGAAGAACAGCGCCGCCCGCGTCTCGCCCGCCAGGTTGCCGAGGCTGATGTACTGCCGGTTGCCGCCCAGATCCACGAAGGCCAGCCGCCGCCCGTCCAGCGCCTGAACAAAGCCCGGCGGCCCGCCGCGATGCTGCACATAAGGCCAGCCCGAAGCGGAGACGGTCGCCATGTAGAAACTCTCGCGCGAGGCGATGAAGGCGGCCTCGTCGGGGCCCAGACGGTCGGGCGCCGCGGCCCCCTCCGGCCCGAAGGCGCGGCCGTTGAGGGCGGCCTGCGCCTCGCGCACGGCCTCGGTGAACAGCAGGTCTCGGTAGCGGGCGGTCATCGGGCCTCCTTGCGGCGCGGCTCCAGCCCGGAACGAAGCCCCCGCGCGGAACGAAGCCCTTGCGCAGAACGAAGCCCTTGCGCAGAACGAAGCCCTTGCGCAGAACGAAGCCCCTGCGCAGAACGAAGAAGGAGCGGCGCCCCCCCAGGGACGCCGCTCCTCCTCCCGTCCGCCCCGGTCCCCACGACCGGGCGAACTCGCCGGGCCCGCCCCCGCTCCGCCTCCGGATGCGGAACGAAGACGGACCCGACGTCGCCGCGTCGCCGGTCCCCGCGCCATTCCTGACTGTCTTCCCCTTGGAAAGACGCGGAGCCCGGCTTCGCCGCGAGAGCCACACACTCACCGCGTTCCGTGATCAGGGGATGCGCGATTCGGCGTGACATGGGCGTGACTTTACCCTGCGTCCGCAGCGAGGGCCCGCAGGAACACCGCCCGGTCGACATTGCCCCCGGTGGCGAGCACCAGCACCGCGTCGCCCTCGATCTCGTCGGCGCGATGCAGCGCGGCGGCCAGGGCGGCCGCGCCGCCCGGCTCGACCACGATCTTCAGGCGTTCAAAGGCTTGCGCCATCGCGTCGAGACACGCGTCGTCCGTCACCGACAGCCCGGGGCCGGCCAGCCGCGACAGGATCGGCCAGGTGATCTCGCCCGGCGCCGGCGTGACGATCGCGTCGCAGAGCGAGACGCGACCTCCCGCCGCAGGGGTCCGCTCCCCGCGCGCCAGCGAAACCTTCCAGTCGTCGTAATCCTCCGGCTCGGCCGGGCGCACCCGCAGGCCCGGCGCCTCGGCCTCGAGCGCCAGCGCGACCCCGCTCGAGAGCCCGCCGCCGCCGGTGCAGACCAGCACGTCGGCCCGGGTCACGCCGGCCTCGGCGGCCTGCTCGGCCAGCTCCAGCCCCACGGTGCCCTGTCCGGCGATCACCATCGGTTCGTCGTAGGGGCGCACCAGGGTCAGGCCGCGGTCGGCGGCGAGGCGGGCGCCGATCTCCTCCCGGCTTTCGGAATAGCGGTCGTAGGTGATCACCTCCGCCCCATAGGCGGCGGTGTTGGCGAGCTTCAGCTTCGGCGCATCGGCCGGCATCAGGATCGTCGCGGGAACGCCGTGCAGCTTCGCGGCACAGGCCACCCCCTGCGCGTGGTTGCCGGAGGAGTAGGCGAAGACCCCGCGGGCGCGGACCGCCGGGTCCAGCGCCGAGATCGCCGACCAGGCGCCGCGGAACTTGAAGCTGCCGGTGTGCTGCAGGCACTCGGCCTTCACCAGCACCCGGCGGCCGGCGCGCTCGTTGAGGAACGGGCTTTCCAGCAGCGGCGTGCGGCGCACCAGGGGGGCGAGCCGCTCGGCGGCGGCCCGGATGTCGGAGATGTCGACCAACGGGAGGTTCCTTCGGGGTCTTCGGAGGCTTCGGGGGCTTCAGCCGGCCTTCGCCAGCAGCGCGTCGATCGCCTCGACGCACTCGGGCTCGTCCAGCAGCGGGACATGGGCGCGGTCGGGGACCGTGACCAGCGTGACGTTGGGCGAGACGGCGGCCATCCTCGCGGCGGTCTCGGCCGACAGGATGTCCGAGTTCGCCCCCCGCAGCACCAGCACCGGAACCTGCGCCAGCGCCTGGAACAGCGGCCAGAGGTCGGGGGCGGCCCCGCCCCCGGCGACATGTTTCTCCAATGCCGCGCCCTGGGCGGCCAGCGCCTCGCCCAGCCGCAGGTCGTACTTGAAGGCGACGCCCTCGGGGGTCTCCTCGGCCACCGCTTCGGCGATGCGCTTCCAGTCCCCGGCGCCCAGCGTCGGCGCCCCGGCCTGGCCGTCGGCCTGCAGGGCGGCGGCGAGCTCGTCCAGCGTCCGCGCCGCGGGCGCCTTGCCGACATAGGTCTTGATCCGGTCGAGGCCCGCCTGGTCGATCTCCGGCCCGATGTCGTTGAGCACGGCCGCCGCGATCCGCCCCGGCGCGGTGACCGCCGCGAGCATCGTGATCATCCCCCCGCGCGAGGTCCCCAGGAACACCGCGCGCTCGATCCCCAGGCGATCCAGCAGCGCCACCGCGTCCGCGGTCTCGGTCGGCAGGTCGTAGGTCGCGGGATCGGCGAAGTCCGAGACGCCGCGTCCGCGGCTGTCCAGCCGGATCACCCGGCGCGCGGGGCTCAGCCGCGCCGCCACCGCGTCGAAATCGGCGTGGTTGCGGGTCAGGCCCGGCAGGCACAGCACCGGCAGGGGCCCGTCGCGGGGTCCCTCGTCGACAAAGCCCAGGCGGGTCCCGTCGGGGGCGTCGAAGGAGTCGATCTTCACCATGAGGCGGCAAGCTCCGGGATCTCGGTCAGGTCGGAGGCGACCTTGTGGGGCCTCCAGGGCAGTCGGTCCATGGGGTCGCCGGCGCGGTTCACCCAGACGGTGCGGAAGCCGTAGCCCGCCGCCGCCGCCGCGTCCCAGCCGTTCGACGAGACGAACAGCACCTCGCGCGGGGTGCGCCCGAAGGCATGGCCCACCAGGTCGTAGACGACGCGCGCCGGCTTGAACACGCCCACGCTCTCGACCGAGAGCATCTCGTCGAGCAGCTCGCGGATCCCGGCCGAGGCCGCCGCCCCCTCCAGCATCGCCGGCGAGCCGTTGGACAGGATCGCCGTCTCCCGCCCCGCGCCCTTCAGCGCGCGCAGCATCGCGGGAACCTCCGGATAGGCCTCGAGCCCGAAATAGAGGTCGAGCAGCGCGGCCCGTTCCCCCTCCGCCACGCCGCCCACCGCCTCGATGGCGAAGTCGAGCCCGTCCTGGGTGACCTGCCAGAAATCCGTGTGCACGCCGGCGGTGGCGCGCAGCCAGGAGTACTGGAGCTGCTTGAGCCGCCAGAGCTCGGCGATGCGCGGCCACTTGGCGGCGAAGTCCGCGTGTCCCGGCCGCTCGGCCAGCCGCCTCGCGGCGGCGGCGACGTCGAACAGCGTCCCGTAGGCGTCGAAGACGCAGGTGGCGATGGCCATGGTTCTTCCTCCCACCCCGCGACCGCGGGCGGCGGAGCATCGCCCGCCCCGCCTCGCCAGGCAAGCCGCAGCCCCGCCCCTCCCCCCGCGTCGGCCCCTCCCAACGCCCGCCGCAAGCCCCCGGGCCCCACGCGCCTCCGGGAGCGCCTGTTCTCCGGAGCCGTCCATCGCGGATGCCGATCAGAGCGACTCGCCCCCTCCGGTCAAGGATCGCGCAGCGACCCGCGCTTGCGCGGGCTTGTCCTTGTGTAAGGCGCAGGTAATGGTGGCAGTGGGGGCGTAATTCCGAGATTAGGCGAGCACAGGCCCTTACAGCCGAGAAGTGTTGCGAGCCAGAGCGTTAGCGAGCGCGAGGCGGGCGGCGGCGGCCGGGTGGGCGCCGGGCGGCGCGCAAGGAAATGGTGGCGCAACGGGGCTGCCTAGATCTGGGGTCGGGCGAAAACGTCCAATGAAATCAGAACCGGGCGGTGGCGAAGGTGGGATGCTGGGAGGGGAAATCGCGAGCGTCATCCCACCTGGAAAAAGTCTCGCGGTCACAACCACATACGCGCAGGGGCGTCGCGAGCCGCCCTCGCCAAGGTGGGATGGCGAGGGCTCTCGTGAACGGGGCGAGGAATGGGCGTTGAACGGGGCGTTCATGGCCGCCGAGAGAGGACACGCCGCCGCCTCGCCGGCGGCTTCCGCGAAGGCGAGAGCCATGGCAAGGTGACGTCCCGATTTGGAGGACGAACGCCATGAGATCCGCTCTGCTCGCTGCCTGCGCCCTAGTCGTCGCCGCGCCGGCCTGGGCTCAGGACGCAGCCGATGCAACTGCGGAGGCGAAGCGCCTCCTCACGGATCTGGCCGCGGAGACAATCATCCATCGCTGTGAAGGGCTGTGGCCGGAGTACCTGGCCTTCACGAAGGACGGCAGCGGCACTCTTCATGTCGAACTGCTGCCGGTCTTCGAGGAAGTCTCGCGGATCGGGAATCGAACCATCGCGCGGTACAAAGGAGCCCTCTACGTCATTTCTGATACCGAGGTGGTCGAGATGGGAGAGGGTGAGGCCAAGGTCTATCCATGCGAGGATGCTGGGATGGACCTCTTCCTGCTCCTCACGAAGCTGATTGAGAACGCGGGCTAGAGACCTACTCTCTCACTGTATGGCACCACCATACCACCCGGCCGATCAGTCGGATCTTCTGAATTTCGGACCTCAAGAAGTACTCAGGGCCATACTCCGAGCTGTTCTCCGAGAATATGACGAGGGTGCCCTCGTTGGGGCGCTCTGCCCACTTTACCCGCGCCTCTCCCTCTATTTCGAGGGCAACCATGTAGCGGGCGTGCGCTCCTGATGGTCGCTTGCGCCCGATAGGCACCTCGACCCAGGACGTATCCAGAAGGACGACATCCGACTCCGTCAGGATGGGCTCCATGCTGTCGCCGCGAACCCGGACCAGCAGCGCGTCCTTCGCGGCGACACCTACCTTCCACATCCAGTCTCTACGAAACCGGAGATGGGCACCCGCCTCTTCGCTGTCGTTCACCATGCCCAGGCCGGCCGCCAGCTCTGCATTGTGCAGGGGTACTGAGACGAACGTCTCGTCGGCTCCAGTGATCTTGGAGGCAGGGGGTTCCAGATCGTCCGCGGGGCTTCGAGCTCTCTCCACCAGGCGTTGCCGCGTATCCGGGTCCAATGCCTGAAGGTGCGCGAGCATTTCAGCGTCGGTGATCGGTCGTCTCTCTTCCTGCGAGATCCGGGGTGGCCCGAAGTAGAACTCGAGGCCAAGGAACTGGGCGAGTCCTGCCAGCTTGTCGGCTGTGGGTACGTTGCCCCGCTTGATGTCGCGGATGAGCCCGTCATGACCGACGACGGCCTCGGAAGCCGACCGTGCAGACACGTTCTTAGCCACGAGCGCACGCTCGATCGCGCGTCGAACGCGGGCATTCACATCGGCCTTGATCGCAGCTCGGTCCATCGGGCCGCCACTATAGATATATCGCCAATCGCTGGCACGGTATATAAATCTCTTGCCGCTGTCGTGAGAGAAATATATCCTGAGCCCTATGACCGAGCGTGAAGATATCCTCCTCAGGTTGAGCCGCCTCCTCGGCGCCCACCGGAACATAGGCCCCTCCCGGGTCGGCGCTCTGGTGGGGTGCGACGGGAGGTTCTTCAAGGACATCAATCAGCGCCCCGGTCAGGAGCCGCGAAGCGTCCGCCGACCGACGTTCGATCGCGTCGTCCAGGCATTCTCCGACATCTGGCCCGACGAACTGGCGTGGCCGCAGGATATTCCCCGGCCTAAGGCCAAGACCCAGCCTGCGGCCGGGGACCAGCTTCGGAGGGCATCCTAGTGACCGCCCCCCGCCCCACCCCCGGCGAGGCCGCCCGTCCCGTCGCCGCCGCCAGCGTCTGGTGGCAGGGCCGCCCGCTGGACGTGACCGCTCGTCACTTCATGGCCGCGACGGCGCAGGCCGCGGGCGCCTCCGAGATCGACGTGCGGAGCCCCCGCCGCGAAGGCGGCCTGGCGCGCTGGCGGACCTTCGGCCTCGCCGCCGCGGGCCGCTGCGCGCACCTGACCACCGCCGCGGTGGGCGAGGCCTTCGAGCGCCACCCCTCGGCTGTCACCCACGCGATGACGGCGACGGCCCGGGCCGGCGCGAGCGACCCCGAGGTCGGCAAGCGCATCGCCGAGATCCAGTGGCGCGCCATGGAGCTGGCCGTCCGCGATCTGATGGAGGCCGATCATGCGCGTTGAAACGAAGGTTGCACGGGCCTGCACGGCCCCCGGGCGGGCCTTCGAGAAGGCCTCAGTCGGTCAGCGCGAGAGGGCCCGCGAGATCCTCGACGACGCCCGCGCCCTGGCGGCCGAGGCCCGCGAGGAGCTGAACGCCCGCCTGCTGGAGCTGGACGCCGCCGGCGCTGCGATCTCGGCGGCGCTGGAGGGGCTGGACATGGACGGCGCGCTCGCCTGCTCGGCGGCGATGCACACGGCCGTGGCGCGCCTGGAGGCGAAGCTGGAGCGGCTCGCGCAGGGGGACGTGGAATGACGATCTTCCGCCACCCCCAGCTGCGCGACGAGATGTTCTTCAGCCCTGATCTTCTTCGGGATTTGGGGGTTGAGCGGCCGCCTTCAGCCGCTCCTGGGCCGTGCGATCCTCAGGCGAAGGCCCGTATCGATGAGGCCGATCATCGACAAGCGCCTGCAAGGTCTCACGAAACGCCAGAAGAGGCTGCAGTAAGGATCGCTCGAGATCGGATATTCCGTAGGCTCCGGAGCTACCGGAAATGATCACATCGATCTTCCCAAGCAGATCCGAGTGCCGCAAGGCGCCAGCGTCCATCAACGCGCTCGCGATGGCGACTGCTGGAAAGTACGAGCCGCAGGACTCGGCCTCGCATAAGAACATGCGCTTCTGTTCAGAGCTTAATCGCGCCCAGATGTCGACGATTTCTTTGTCGGACAAGATCGTCTCCTTTTGCTTGTTCCAGAAGGGGATGACAGGCGTCGAGGGGCGTTCCCCCGCCTCTCGACGCCGCCACTCTACCACGGATTGCACCTCACGTAAGGCTCGGCGCCAGACCTTGTGCCGGAGGGCCGCGTGATGACGCGCCTCCGCGAGCTGCTGCGCCGCCTGGACGACGCGCCCGAGGCCGACGCGCTCGGCCTGGCCTGCCTGATCCTGCTGATCCTCGTCGCCTTCACCATCGGAGACCTGCTGTGAACGACCTGCTGCGCATTCCCGTCGACCTGATCGACCTGGGCGACCGTCTGCGTCCGGTGAAGCCGGAGCCGGTGGAGCTGCTGGCGGCCGACATCGAGATGCAGGGCCTGCTGCAGCCGATCGTGGTGACGCCGGCGGGCGAGCGGTACGTGCTGGTGGTCGGCGCCTACCGGCTGGCGGCGGTGCGCGAGCTGGGCTGGACGGATATCCCGGCGACGGTGGTCCGCGACCTGGACGAGGCGCAGCTGCGCTTCGCCGAGA
>CAXGVP010000146.1:0-7705 GCA_964013055.1 uncultured Albimonas sp. | reverse complement strand
CCCCCCGCCGCCTCAGTCGCCCGCCATCTCGATCAGCGCGCGGACCGCAAGCCTGTAGCCCCGCGCCCCCAGCCCCGCCATCACCGCCGTCGCCACCGGCGAGACCAGCGAGTGGTGGTAGATCTCCTCGCGCTTGTGGACATTGGAGATGTGCAGCTCGATCAGCGGGCACGGGACCATCTTCAGCGCGTCCATGACGGCCATCGAGTAGAAGGTGAAGGCCGCGGGGTTGATCACCACGCCCGCCGCGCCCGCGTCGATGGCCTCGTGGATCCAGCCGATCAGCTCGGATTCCGAGTTGGTCTGGCGGAACTCCAGCGGGAAGGCGCCGGCCTCCTCCCGGCACATGGCCTCCACCTCGGCCAGCGTGGTGTGGCCGTAGATCTCGGGCTCGCGCTTGCCCAGCCGGTTCAGGTTCGGTCCGTTCAGGACCCAGATCGCGCCGCTCATGCTCACCCCTGGTAGCCGAAGAGACGGGGCAGCCACAGCGACAGCCCCGGGAAGAAGGTGATCAGGGCCAGCGCCAGCAGCATCGCGACGAGGAAAGGCAGCACCTCGCGCACGATGGCGTTGAGCTTCTGGCCGGAGATCGAGGCCATGACGAACAGCAAGAGCCCGTAAGGCGGCGTGATCAGCCCCAGCATGATGTTCACCACGCAGACGATGCCGAAATGCACGAGGTCGATGCCCAGCGCATTGGCGGTCGGGATGAACACCGGCACCACCACCAGCAGGATCGTGGTCCCCTCCAGCAGGCAGCCCAGCACCAGCAGGATCAGGTTGACCATCAGCAGGAACGCCAGCGGCGACAGGTCGAACCCCGCGAGCCACCCCGAGAGCGCCGAGGGGATGTTCTCCAGCGTCACCACGTAGTTGTAGACGATGGCGCCCGCGATCAGCATGCCGATCGAGATCGTGGTGCGCGCCGCCCCGGAGAGCGAGGCGTAGAGCGACGCCGGCGTGATCGAGCGATAGAGGAACGCCGAGACCAGCAGCGCGTAGAGGGCGGCAACCGCCGCGGCCTCGGTCGGCGTGGTGGCGCCGCCGTAGATGCCGCCCAGCAGGACCGCGGGCATCAGCAGGGCCGGCAGGGCGGTGAAGGTGATCTTCGGCAGGTCCCGCGCGGGGACCGGCGGCTCGACCGGGAAGGCCCGGCGGCGGGAGACGCCGACGATCAGGCCCGCCTGCATCAGGCCCATCAGAAGGCCGGGGACCACGCCCGCCAGGAACAGGAAGCCGATGGAGGCGTCGGAGACCAGCGCGTAGATCACCACCGGGATCGAGGGCGGGATGATCGGCCCGATCACGGCGGACGAGGCGGTCAGCGCCGCGGCGAAGGCGGGCGGGTACTTGCCCCCCTCGGTCATCATCTTTTGCATCAGCTTGCCGGTGCCCGCGGCGTCGGCGATGGCCGAGCCCGACATGCCCGCGAAGATCACCGACTGCACCACGTTGACCAGCGCCAGCCCGCCCCGGAACCGCCCGACGAAGGCGTTGCAGAAGGCCAGCAGCCGCATGGTCATGGCGCCGGCGTTCATCAGCTCCGCCGCCAGGATGAACAGCGGCACGGCGAGCAGGATCCACGACGAGAACAGGCCGTTGAGCATCTGCTCGGCGGCCGTCCCGAGGTCCATCCCCCGCATCATCAGGTAGAGGATCGAGGAGGCGATCATCGCGTGCCCGATCGGCAGCCCCAGCAGGGCCAGCGCCACGATCGAGATCACCGAGGCCGCGAACGGGTCGATCGGCAGGATCACGGCAGGTCCTCGACATTATGGCCGCCCGGCGCGGGCCGCCCGCGCAGGGCCTGCACGAACAGCCAGGCGTAGCGGACCAGCACCGCCACGATGAAGACCATGAAGGCCATGAACAGGTGGTCGTAGCGGATCTTGAGATAGGAGGTCTTCTGGATCGACATGAAGCTGACGAAATCCCAGGCCGCCGGCAGCGAGGATCCGTAGAGGAACAGCAGCGCCCCCGCGGCGACGACCTGCATCCAGCGCCGGGCCTTCGGGCCGGCGGCGCCCCAGACCACGTCGAAGCGGATCTCCTCGCGCTCGGGCAGCACCAGCCCGGCGCCCCAGAGCACCAGCCACAGCCACATCACCAGCGTCAGCTCGGAGGCCCAGCCCACGGGCAGGTTCAGCAGGTAGCGGAAGGCGACCTGCACGATGAAGGCCACGAACATCGTCGCCAGCATGAGGACGGCGACGTTCTCGGCCCGGCGATGCAGCCAGCCGCCCAGCGAGGTCAGGCGATCCATGGTCCCGGCTCCCTTGAAACCCGCGCCCGGGAGAGGTCCCGGGCGCGGCGCGCGTCGTCGGCCAGCGCGCTCAGAGCGCGTTGATGCGCTCCAGCATCCCCTCGGGCCAGGCGGCCGAGAAGTCGCTGTCAAGATACATCTTCTGCGCGTGCTCGCGGAAGGCGGCGACGTCGGGGGTGTAGATCTCCAGGCCCCGCTCCTTGAAGCTCTCGGCCAGGGCTTCCTCGCGGGCGAGGTGCTGTTCGGTCGACCAGGCGATGGCCTCGTCCGCGGCCTTGTCGAAGGCGGCGCGGGCCTCCTCGGACATGCCCTCGTAGGCGGCCTTGGAGATCACCAGCAGGTCGTAGCCCACCAGGTGCGAGGTCAGGACGATCTGCTTGGTCACCTCGTAGAACTTCATGTTCTCGACGTTGGGCAGCGGGTTGTCCTGGCCGTCGATGGCGCCGGTCTGCAGGCCGGTGTAGACCTCGGCATAGGCCATCGGCGTGGGGTTGGCGCCCAGCGCCTCGCCCAGGAACTGCCAGGCCTCGCCGCCGGGCATGCGCAGCTTCACGCCGGCCATGTCGGCGGGGGTGGTGATCTTCTGGTCGGTGCGCAGGTTCACCTGCCGCGTGCCGAAGTAGGTCGGGCCCAGGATGTGGATGCCCAGCTGGTCCTCGGCCAGCTTCTTCATCTCGGCGCCCGCGTCGCTCTCGAAGAACGCCTTCAGATGGGCCGCGTCGCGGAACAGGTAGGCCGAGGTCAGGATCGAGAAGGCCGGGATCTGGTTGGCGATGTCCTGGGGGGCGATGTTGCCCATCTCCAGGTTGCCGCGCTGGATGGCGATGATCTCGGTGCCCTGCTTGAACAGGGTGCCGCCGTAGTAGGGCTCGATCGTCGCGACGTCCGAGACCCCTTCCATCAGCCGCTTCATCATCTCGGCGCGGATGTCCTGCTCGGAGAACACGGCCGAGAATTTCAGCGTCGGCTTGTCCTGCGCGAGCGCGGGCCCCGCGGCGAGCAGCGTGGCCCCCGCCAGCAGCCCGAGCGCGGTCCTGCGTGCAATCTTCATCATGGTCTTCCTCCCTTTCTCGTTCCCGTCTGGTCGTCCAATGGGGACCGTGCGTCCCGGGGCAGGCCCGGGGGTCCCATCAGGCGGGCCTGCGCCGCCACCCGGAAGGGGGCGTTGGGGCCGCCGTAGCCGGCATAGGCGCCCTGCCGCTCCACGATCTCGAAGAAGATCCCGTCGCCGAAAGGGCGCGAGTAGAGCTGCAGGAACCGCCCGCCGGCGTCCTGGTCGTAGAGGATGTTCGCGGCCCTGAGCCGGGCGACATAGGCGTCGTCCAGCGCGAAGCGGGCGGAGAGATCCTCGTAGTAGTTGTCAGGCATCGGCAGGGGCGCGAAGCCGTTCTGCGCGAGGGCGTCCGCGGTCGCCAGCAAGTCATCGGAGGCGAAGGCGACGTGCTGGACCGAGCTTCCGAAACTGTCGGCGATGAAGCGGCCGGCGAAGGTGCGGTGGGTCTCGGCGCCGTTGAGGGTCAGGCGCAGCGCGCCGTCGGCGGCCTCGATGGCCTGGCTGCGCACCAGCCCGCCGGGGTCCACGACGTCGACCATGGGCTGTTTCTCGACCTCGAAGAGCGAGAGGTAGAACAGCGACCAGGTCAGCATCTCCTCGTAGTTCATGGTCTGGGCGACGTGGTCGACGCCGGTCAGGCCCGCCGGGGCCGAGGGGGCGTCGTCCTCGACCGGTCGGAACTCCGTCTCCCAGACTTTCGAGAGGCCGCTGGAGCGGTCGATGAAATGCAGCACCCCGCCGCCCACGCCGCGGATGGCCGGGATGTCGAGCTCTCCCGGCCCCACGGCCTGGGCGAAGGTCGCCGCGCCCAGCGCCCGGGCCCGCGCGACGGTGGCCTGCGCATCGTCCACCGCCAGCCCGAGGTCGCACACGTTCAGCCCGTGCGCGATGTGGGAGGCCCCCGCGAAGCCGTCGCGGTCGGTGTTGAGGATGATCCGCGCCTCGCCCTGGCGCCACAGGTCCACGGCCTTGGAGACGTGGCGCCCCTCGCGCCGGAAGCCCATGGCGCGCAGCAGGGCGCCGAGGCTCTCGGCCTCCGCCTCGTCGGCGGCGAACTCCACGAAGCTCACGCCCTGCGCGCGGATGCGGGGCGGCATCGGCGGCGCGGCGATGGCGATCTCGGGCTCCTGCCGGGCCACCTGGTCCATCAGGTGCAGGAGGGATCGGCGGCCGTCCACGGCGATGGTCTTCGGGCTGCCGCCCCGGAACTGGTCGTTGAAGACCTCGAGGCTGAGCGGCCCCGCATAGCCTGTGGCGGCGACGGCGCGCATGAAGCCTGTGACGTCGAGGTCGCCCTCGCCGGGCATGCAGCGGAAGTGGCGGGACCAGTACAGAAGATCCATGTCGATCTTCGGCGCGTCCGCCAGCTGCACGAAAAAGATCCTGTCGCCGGGGATCCGGCGGAGGGTGTCCGGGTCGATGCCCCGGCCCAGCGTGTGGAAGCTGTCGACGATCAGGCCGACGGCCGGGTGGTCGGCGCGGCGCACCACCTCCCAGGCGTCGCGGTGATCGTTGACGTGGCGGCCCCAGGCCAGCGCCTCGAAGCCCACGCGCAGGCCGCGGGCGGCGGCGCGCTCGCCGAGCTCGGCGAAGTCGTCGGCCATGCGGTCGATGCCGCCCAGGGCTTCGGGGTGGACCGAGGAGCAGATCAGGACCAGGTCGCAGCCCATCCGCTCCATCAGGTCGAACTTGCGCTCGGCCCGGTCGAAGGCGCGGGCGCGCAGCGGCTCGGGCAGGCCCTCGAAGTCGCGGAAGGGCTGGAAGAGCATGATCTCGAGGCCCTGGTCCGCGGCCATGCGCGCGACCTCGCGGGCGCCTTGCTCGAAGGCGATGAAATCCTGCTCGAAGATCTCGATGCCGTCGAAGCCGGCGGCCGAGATCGCGGCCAGCTTCTCGCGCAGGTCGCCGGCAAGGCAGACGGTGGCGATGGAGGTCCTGAGGGGGGTCATGGCGCCTCCGGCCGGTCGAAGGCGTCGAAGGTGGCGCGCATCCGCGCGGGGTCGGCGGTCAGCCCGGTGAACAGGCCGAAGGCGCGCACCGCCTGGTGGATCGCCATGCCCGAGCCGGGCAGCACCCGGCAGCCCCGCGCGCGCGCGAGGCGCAGCAGCTCGGTCTCCAGCGGGAAATAGACCACGTCGGCGACCCAGTGGCGCGGCTCGACGGCGGCCTCGGGGAGCGGCAGGCCCGGCAGCTTCGCCATGCCCACGGGCGTGGCGTTGACGATGCCGTCGGCCTGCGCGGCGCAGGCGGGGTCGGTCGCCGCCTCGGCCCGGCCCTCGCCATGGCGGGCGACGACGGCGGCGGCGAGATCGCGGGCGAGGGTTTCGTCCACGTCGAGGATCAGCAGGCGCTGCACGCCCGCGTCGGCCAGCGCGTGGGCGACCGCGCCGCCGGCGCCGCCGGCGCCCAGCAGCAGGACGGCGTCGCGGGGGACGTCGGGGAGTCCCTGGCGAAAACTCTCGGCGAAGCCGAAGTGGTCGGTGTTGTGCCCGTGGCGGCGGCCGTCGCGGAACACCACCGTGTTCACCGCGCCCACGGCGGCGGCGTTCTCGGACAGCGCCTGCAGATGGGCCATCACCGCGCGCTTGTAGGGATAGGTGACGTTGATCCCGTCATAGCCCTCGCGCTCGAGCCGCGCGAGCAGCTCGGGCAGCGGCTCGTCCCGGCCGGCCATGTCGATCAGGCGATAGTCGAGGTCCACGCCCTGGGCGCGGCCTTCCTCGATATGCATGCGCGGGGTGCGCGAGGGGCCGATGCCCTGCCCCACCAGGCCCACAAGGACCCTGCGCAGGCCGCGCGCCTCCCTGCCCGGGGCCGAATGGTCCGCCAAGCCGATCTCCTCCCTTCGCCGATCTCCCTTCGGCTTGCGCCGACAATGTCCGCTGCGGTTAAATCTGTCAACAATGTTCGCGTCGGTTAAATAGGCGCGACGACGGGCGGTCTGGCGCCGGCCTTCGGGGCGCGCAGGATTGGCGGGCGGAGGAGACGGCATGGACCAGGCGGACGAGGACATCGCGGCCGACGGCGCGCGGCGACGCTGGAAGCAGGACCCCGAGGCGGTGCGCGCGGACATCCTGCGCGCGGCCCGCAAGCTGTTCGCGCAGAAGGGCTATTCCGGCGCGCGGGTCGAGGAGATCGCGGCCCTGACCGCCTGCTCGAAGCGGATGATCTACTATTACTTCGGCGACAAGGAGGGCCTGTGGCGCGCCGTCCTCGCCGAGGCCTACCGGCGCACGCGTGCGGCGGAGGAGGCGCTGGACCTCCACGGTCTCCCCCCCGCCGAGGCCCTGCGGCGCCTGGCCGAGTTCACCTTCGAGAATCACGCCGCCCGGCGCGACTTCATCCGCCTGGTGATGATCGAGAACGTGCACGAGGGCGCCCACATGCCCCAGGCCGACGAGATGTCGGGCCCCAACCTCTCGGTGATCCGCCTGCTGGAGGACATCTACGGCCGCGGCCTGGCCGCGGGCATCTTCCGCCCCGGCCTGACGCCGCTGGAGCTGCACTGGCAGATCTCGGCGCTGTCGTATTTCAACGTCGCCAACCAGGCGACCTTCTCGCGGATCTTCGGCGACGCCCTGTTCACGCCCGAGGGCCAGGCCCGCCTGAAACGCCAGGTCGGAGAGAGCCTGCTGCGCTTCGTCCTGACCCCGGACGCCGCCGCCCGCGAGCTTCCCCCCGCCTGACCCTCCCCGGGGCGAGCCCGGGTCAGGTGACCCGGGCGCGGCGGTGGAACTCGGGGCGGTTCCAGGCGGCCGTGTCCAGCACCTCGACCAGGATCCCGGCGGCGCGGGCCACCTCCGCGGGGGTGTTGTAGAGCGGGGCGAACCCGAAGCGGATCAGGTCGGGGGCGCGGAAATCGCCGATCACCCCGCGCGCGATCAGCGCCTGCATCACCGCATAGCCCTCCGGGTGGCGGAAGGAGACCTGGCTGCCGCGCCGCTCGGCCGCGCGGGGCGAGGCGAGTGTCAGCCCGGGGCAGGCGGCCTCGACCCCTGCGATGAAACGTTCGGACAGGGCCACGGCGCGAGCGCGCAGGGCGGGCATGTCGACCCGGTCCCAGATGTCGAGCGCCGCCGCCAGGGCGGCCATCTGCAGGACCGGCGGCGTGCCGACCCGCATCCGGCCGATCCCGGGGGCCGGGCGGTAGGCCGGATCGACGTCCGGGAACAGCAGATCGCCTGGCTCGGCGAACTGGTCGACCTGCTCAGCGGTCGCGGCGGCGTCAGTCTTGGCCCGTGCGCCGGTGGTCAGGGTGAGGATGTGTTTCTGAACACCCTGAGGGAGGCTCGCCAGGAGCCCGCCACACGAGATCGACGCATCGTCAGGGTGGGGTGAGACGACGACGACCGGACCGCCAGGTTGAAGATCGGCGGCTCGAAGCACCG
>CAXGVP010000145.1:0-7749 GCA_964013055.1 uncultured Albimonas sp. | reverse complement strand
CGACATGGCCGACCACGATGGCGGCCGCCTGCGCGAGCCAGATCGGGCGCACGTCGTCGACATGGTTGAAGAAGGAGGTGGTCACCTCGTGCTCGTGAAAGCCGGTCAGGGTCCAGCCCAGGTGGAGGGGATCGCCCAGCGCCGCCCACAGGTACTGCCCCTGCACCAGCGCCACGGGGATATAGTGGGCGACGTGGTAGCCCGCGACGATGGGGACCAGCGACAGGCCCAGACGGGCCAAGGCGCGGGCAAGGCCCGGCTGCGCCGGATCGCCGGGCGCGGGCGGGCCGGCCAGCGCCAGGCCCGCCGCCACGCAGGCCCCGCAGGCCAGCGACAGCAGCGCCACGGCGCCCGCCATCCCCCACAGGGATTCGGCGATCACCGCCGAGCGTCCGGGAAACTCCAGCGGGTTCACCCCGATCCAGCCGAGCCAGACGTAGGTCTCGTTCAGCCCGTCGAAGATCCCCGCCCCCAGCGCCGCCAGCGCGAAGCCCGCCACGCCCGCGCCCGCGCCCCCGCTTTCGACGAGCCGCGCGCCCGGCAGGCGGAAGGCCAGCCGCCCGCCCTCGTCGCGCAGAGGCGCGAGGGCGGCGAAGAGCGAGAGCCACACGCCGACCCCCTCGCCGCGCTGCAGCCAGGCCTCGCCGAAGACCAGCGCCAGCGCCACATGGAGGAGCCACCACAGCGCCATCGCCGTCGCCGCGCGCGCGGGATCGAAGGGCGCGGGGTCGGCCATGGCGAAGGCCATCACGCACAGCCAGGAGAGCGCGGCGGGCCACAGGCCCAGCCCCTCGGGCAGGCGCAGCGGCGGCGGGCGGCCGGCGAGCAGGCGGGCGCGGATCTCGCGCACCGGCGCACGGAAGGGCGAGACCCAGGCCCACAGGTCCCCGCCCAGCAGCATCGCCGCGGGCAGCAGGATGTAGAGCCCGCACCACAGGCCCAGCGAGGCCAGGTTCTCCAGCGGATCGCGCGGCCCGAACCAGCCGATCAGGACCAGCGCCCAGAGGCCGAGGGCGGAGGCGAGCCCCGCCAGCCGCTCGCCGCCGCGCAGCGCCGGCGCCGGCGCCGGCAGGCGCCGCGCGCGCGTCGCCGCCCGCGCCCAGGCCGGCGGCGCCAGCGCCAGCGCCAGGGCCGAGGCCGCCACCGCCGCCGCCCCCGCGGGGATCCAGTAGGCGGTCGGCAGCAGCAGCGCGACCGCCCCTTCCGAGACATGCGCCCCCGCCGGCGCCCCCAGCCCGGCCGCCAGCCAGGCCAGCGCCGCCAGGCCCGCGCCTGCCGCCAGGCGCGCGGGTCGGCCGGAAAAGGTCGAGAGCGTCCGAGCCATCATGCCCCTCACTCCGCGCCATCCGCCTGCCCGGAGCAACCGACGCCTTGTCGCAACGCGCCCCTGCCTGCCGGGCCGACCCGGGCGCGGCGTCGCGGCGCCGGCCGCCGCCGCCGGCGCGATGTCGCCGGGACGGGGCTCGCGATCCGCTAGCCGGGGGTGGCGATCCGCTCGTCGTAGCAGCGCTCGACGGCGTCCAGGGCCCGCTCGAACCCGGACATGTCGAAGGCCTCGAGGCTCTGCTTGCCGTCCTCGTCGAAAAGATGGACCAGCGTGCCGGAACTGAACGCCTGCAGGACCTTGTCCTGCGGCCGCCCCCGGGCGCCGTCCTTGGTGCGCAGCGGCAGCACGAAGCCGTTGCCGCGGGGGTTCACCTTGACGGTCGCCGGCTGCTCGCGCGCGCCGAGGTAGAAGCGGATGTCGAGGATCTCGCCCGCGGGATAGGACCAGTCCGCAGAGTGGATCGTGATCACCGGGACGTCGTGCCAGCTGGTGAGCGAATACTGGAAGACCACGCCCTTCTGCGTCTTCATCCCCGCGTAGCAGAGCCGCCTGCCCTCGGCCTGCACGACGATGCCGAGCTGCCAGCGCCCCAGCGTCTCGAGCACCTCCACCTCGTCGGCCGCGGCTGGCCCCGAGCCCGCGAGCCCGCCCGACACCGCGCCCAGGCCGATCCCGCAGGCCAGCAGCGCCCGCCTCCAGATCCCGTATCCCATGGAAATCATGACCCCTCCTCGAAATGCGATCGCGGGGAAGCATCCTGAACCGGGCGTGAAGGTCAAGCCGCCGGCGCGGCGCCCCTTGAACGCCCGGCGCGATTGGCCGAGGCTCGCCCCCTGCCCCCAACGGACCGGAGCCCCGGATGACCGCCGACAGCGCCCTGATCGTCATCGACCTGCAGATCGACTTCTGCCCCGGCGGCCTGCTCGCCGTCGCCGGCGGGGACGAGATCGTGCCCCTCGTCAACGCGCTCCAGGCCGATCACGGGGCCGTCGTGCTGACCCAGGACTGGCACCCGGGCGACCATTCCTCCTTCGCCGCCAACCACCCCGGCGCCGAGCCGTTCTCGCTGACCGAGGCGCCCTACGGCCCGCAGGTCCTGTGGCCGGTGCATTGCGTGCAGGGCTCGCGGGGGGCCGAATTCCACCCCGACCTCGCCACCGATCGGGCCGACCTGGTGATCCGCAAGGGGTTCCGGCCGGCCATCGACAGCTACTCGGCCTTCTTCGAGAACGACCACGCCACCCCCACCGGCCTGGCCGGCTATTTGCGCGAGCGGGGGATCGCGGAGCTGACCTTCTGCGGGCTGGCCACCGACTTCTGCGTGCGCTGGTCGGCGCTCGACGCCGCCCGGCTGGGCTTCCGCGCGACGGTGCGGATGGATGCCTGCCGGGCCATCGACCTCGACGGCTCGCTCGCCGAAGCGGTCGAGGAGATGCGCGCCGCCGGCGTGACCCTGACCGGGGGCTGAGGCCCCCTCCCTCGTCCACCCCGACGAGGCCGGCGGCCCCGCGACCCTGCAGAAGGGTCGCGGGCGTGCCGAGCCTCTGGCGCTCGGGCGCGATACCGGCGAATATCCGACCGGCCGGCAGGCTTGCCGCGCCGCACCCGAACCCGCCGCCTCCCCCCAGGGCGAGGCGCTGCGCGGCGCCGGGGAAGGACGAACCAGGAGGGAAGATGACCGCACATGACGCGCGCCTTGTGGGCGCCTACGAACTCCCCTACCGGCACGCGCCGGACAAGTCGCTGGCGCAGATGCAGGCCGAGGCCGCTCTGGGCGCGGTGGCGGATGCGGGGCTCTCGCTGAAGGACGTCGACGGCTTCTTCTGCGGCGGCGACACGCCCGGCATGGGGCCGATGAGCCTGATCGAGTATCTCAACATCACCCCGCGCTACGTGGATTCGACCGAGACGGGCGGCAACTCCTACGTCAGCCACGTGGCGCGCGCCGCCCGGGCGATCGACGCGGGGCTCTGCGACGTGGCGCTGATCACGCTGGCGGGCAAGCCGCGGACGCCGGCCAAGGGCTCGCGCCCGATGACCGACTCGAACAAGCCCGACCAGGACTTCGAGCTGACCTACCACCCGACCGTGCCGGCGAACTACGCGCTCGCCGCCCAGCGGCACATGTACGAATACGGCACGACGTCGGAGCAGCTCGCCTGGATCAAGGTCGCGGCCTCCCATCACGCCCAGCACAATCCCCACGCGCTGCTGCAGGGCGTGGTGAGCGTCGAGGACGTGGTGAACTCGCCCATGGTCGCCTCGCCCCTGCACCGCTTCGACTGCTGCGTGATCACCGACGGAGGCGGCGCGCTGATCCTGGCGAAATCCGAGATCGCCAAGCGGCTGAATCGGCCTTCGGTGAAGATCCTCGGGACCGGCGAGGCGGTGAAGCACCAGGGCGCGGGCGACATCGACCTGACCTTCACCGCCGGCAAGTGGGCCGCCGAGAAGGCCTGGGCGATGTCGGGCTGCACGCCCGACCAGATCCAGTACGCCTCGATCTACGACAGCTTCACCATCACCGTGCTGCTGGAGATCGAGGACCTGGGCTTCTGCAAGCCCGGCCACGGCGGCGGCTTCGTGGCCGAGGGGAACCTGATCTCGGGCAAGGGCAAGCTTCCGTTCAACACCGACGGCGGGGGGCTCTGTTCGAACCACCCCGGCAACCGCGGCGGCATGACCAAGGTGATCGAGGCGGTCCGCCAGCTGCGCGGCGAGGCGCACCCGGCCGTCCAGGTCCCCGACTGCGCGCTGGCGCTTGCCCACGGCACCGGGGGGAGCCTCGGCACCCGCCACGGCGCCTCCACCCTGATCCTGGCGCGGGAGGACTGAGCCATGGCCGAAGACCACAAGATGACCTACGCCGACCCCTGGATGCTGCCCGAGACCAAGGGCTTCTGGGAGGCGCTGAACGAAGAGAAGCTGGTGATCCGCACCTGCAAGGACTGCGGCCGCGGCCACCACTTCCCGCGCGCGATGTGCCCGCACTGCTACTCCGACGATCTCGAGTGGAAGGAGAGCGACGGGACCGGCACGATCTACTCGTTCACCGCCCAGCAGGTGAAGGGCGGGGGCAAGTACGTCTACGCCTATGTCGAGATCGCCGACCGGGTGCGCGCCATCACCAACATCGTCGACTGCGATCCTGAGGCGCTGCAGATCGGCCAGAAGGTGAAGGCGGCGTTCCGCCCCTCGGCCTCGGGCCAGAACATCCTGGTGTTCACCCCCGCCTGACCGGGACGCGCAGACGAAAAGGGCGGCGCCGGGGATCCCGGCGCCGCCCTTTTTCGTCCCCGCCCCTCGCTCAGCGCACGCGCTTGCGGTCAAGGAAGGCGAGGATCGCCTCGGCCATCGGCGCGGCCGCCGCGGGGTCGAGGTGGAAGTGGTGGTCGCCGTCCAGCTCGATCCGCTCGTAGTCGGGGATGATCCCGGCGGCCCTGTCCGCGACGCCGCCGTTCTGGGGGCGGTTGCTCAGCGTGCCCTCGCTGGCCCAGATGTTGAGCACCGGGCAGCGGATGGCGCGCAGCACGCTCTCGACCTGGGCCTCGCTGAGCTTCACGGCGGAGCTGGCGAACAGCCGCGCGTCGCCGCGGATGCGGTAGCCCTCGGGCGTCTCCACCAGGGCGCGCTCGGCCAGCGCCTGGCCGGTGCGCTCGGCGTTGCCCTTGTCGCCGCGGCGGCGGATGTAGTCCTCCGGGCTTGCGAAGGTGCGCAGGGGCCGGCTGGCGCGGGTCTCGTGCACGAAGGCGCGCAGGGTGGCGGCCACGTCCTCGCCGATCGGCTGGGGGACCAGCGCGTCGAGCGCCACATAGGCCCGCACCCGCTCCGGCAGGGCCGCGGCCAGCAGCGAGGAGATGTTGGCGCCGCGCGAGTGCCCCAGCAGCACGCAGTCCTCCCAGCCCAGCTGATCGATCAGGGCGGCGAGCTGGGGGAGGTCGTCCCAGATGTTGTAGGTGGCATGAGCCGCCCGGTGCCCGCTGAGCCCCTGCCCGCTGAGGTCGGGCGCGACCACCCGGCAGCCCTCCAGCCGGGGCGCCAGCTCGGCGAAGCTGCCGCCGTGGTCCATCCAGCCATGCAGCGCCAGCACGGGCGTGCCGCCCCTCGGCCCCCAGGCGAGGCCGGCGAAGCGCAGGCCGTCCACCTCCCAGGCGCAGTCCTCGGGCTCGGCCCGCAGTTCCGTCGGCATCGGCAGTCCTTCTTTCGGCGTCTCGCCGGATCATGACGCATCGCGGGCGGCAAGACGACCCGCCGCCCGCGGTCGGGGCCTTGCAGGCCGGTCAGATGGCGCGGTCCAGCGCCTCCCAGTAGGGGGCGCGGATCTTGCGCTTGAAGATCTTGCCGGTGTCCTCGCGCGGCAGGCTCGTCTCGAACACCACCCGGCGGGGGATCTTGTAGGAGGCCAGCGTGGCCTTCAGCGCCTCCTTCAGCCCGTCCTCGGTCAGGGTCGCGCCGGGGTCGGGCTGGATGTGGGCGCAGACCACCTCGCCATAGGTCTCGTCGGGGATGCCGAAGACGGCGCAGTCGAAGACGCCGGGGATCTTGTGGATCTCGGCCTCGATCTCCGCCGGATAGACGTTGGTGCCGCCGAAGATGATCATGTCCGAGGCCCGGCCCGACAGATACAGGAACCCGTCCTCGTCCAGATGGCCCATGTCGCCCGGCGCCAGCAGCCCCCCGGCCCGCCCGGTCGAGCGGCGCTTGGCGTCGTCGCCGTGATAGGTGAAGTCGGGATAGCAGACCCGGCGCGAGACGATCTCGCCGCTCTCGCCCGGGGGCAGCGGATTGCCGTCGGCGTCGTGGATCTCGATCTCGCAGCCCGGCAGCGCGCGTCCGACGGTGCCGGGATGGTCGAGCCACTCCTGCGCGGTGCAGTAGGTCACCGCGCCCAGCTCGGTGGAGCCGTAGTGCTCGGTGATCACCGGGCCGAACCAGTCGATCATGGCGCGCTTCACATGCGGCGGGCACGGCGCGCCGACATGGTTGACGCTGACCAGCGAGGAGACGTCGTGGCGGCGCTTCACGCCATCGTCCAGCGCCAGCAGGCGCACGAACATGGTGGGCACCATCAGGGCATGGGTGATGCGGCTTTCCTCGATGCGCGCCAGCACCCGCTCGGCCCGGAAGCGGGGCTCGACCACCAGGTTGCCGCCCATGTTGTAGACGCCGAACAGCCAGCCGTTGGGCGAGGAGTGATAGGCCGGCCCCGGGATCAGGAACACAACCTCGTCCATCCGCTCCTGCCAACCCTCGAGCCCGCCGACGATGCGCAGCATCTCGCCCGAGGCCTCGGTCTCGGCCTCCGTCGGGGGCGCGCGGCGCACGCCCTTGGGGTTTCCGGTGGTGCCGGAGGTGTAGATCATCGAGCCCGGCGAGACGGCGAAGGGGGGCTGGAGCTCCTCGTTCGCGGCCAGGAAGTCGGCCCAGACCTCGACGCCCTCGGGGACCGCCTCCTCGGCGGGGCCGACCGAATAGTCCTCGCGGATCAGCGCGGGCGTGGGGGCGGCGATCAGGCGGACGCCCGGCGGGACGGCCTTGCTGGAGCGGCGCAGCAGGTCGGCATGGGCGACCACGGCCTTGGCCCCGCAGTTGTCGAGGACGTAGCGCACCTCCTCGGGGGTGTTGTGCCAGTTCACCGGGACCACGTAGGCGCCGACCAGGCCGGCGGCGAGGGTGGCGGCGATGAACTCGAAGCTGTTGCGCATCAGCACGGCGACCACGTCGCCCTCGCCAACGCCCATGGCGCGGAAGCCCGCGGCGGCGCGGCGCGCCTCGACGTCGATCTCGGCGTGGGAGCGGGTCTCGTCCCCGATCCGGACCCAGGGTCTTGCAACGGTCATGGTGTTCTCCCGCGCCCGGCCTGTCCGGGGCGCGCCGCCGGCCGGGCGGGGCGGCGCGCCTTCAGGTCTCAGCGGCCGGTGAAGACCGGCTCGCGCTTCTCGAGGAAGCTTTTCACGCCCTCGCGGTGGTCCTCGGTGTCGAACAGCCGGTAGATCGTGTCGATCGCCCACGACCCCAGCTCCCGCGGGTCGCCGAAGGACGATTTCCGCAGCCCCTCCTTCATGCAGCGCAGCGCCAGCGGCGGGTTGGCGGCGATGCGGGCGGCCAGCGCCTCGGCCTCGGGCAGGAGCTGGTCGTGGGGGACCACGCGCGAGACGAGGCGGTAGTCCAGCGCGGTCTGCGCATCGATCACGTCGCCGGTGTAGAGCAGCTCCGCCGCCCGCTCCGGCCCCACGATGGCCGGCAGGCGCAGCAGCCCGCCGATGTCGCAGATCAGGCCGCGGCGGATGAACAGCTCGGCGAAGACCGCCTTCTGCGAGGCGATGCGGATGTCGGCGTAGAGCGCGAGCTCCATCCCCCAGCCCACGGCCGAGCCGTTGACCGCCGCGATCACCGGCACGGGGCAGTCCAGAGCCGCCATC
>CAXGVP010000144.1:0-7774 GCA_964013055.1 uncultured Albimonas sp. | reverse complement strand
TGCATCCGGTAATCGTGAGGCTCGCCGCTGCTGCGGCGAGGAGGAGGGTGGGTGGCTGAGGATATTGGGCGGGTGAGATCATCGTGTTGCGGCTAAAGAGTTTCTTGCACGGCACATGTTGCGATGGGCACGAGTACGAGTAAGCTATCGAGGGTTGCAGCGATAGTGAGCTCCAATGGCAGACGTTGCGTTCAGGTAGTGGTTCGTCGCTGCTGCTGCAAATTCCTAGGGGGGATAAATTGGAAAATACAAAGCCAGGGTTGAGCGAAACTGAAAATGCGTTTCAGCCCGCCCGAGAGATTAGCGATTTCGAGAGCTTTGCTGGTCGTAAACACCCTGTAGATATGGCGTATCTTGGTCTTCTCACCGAAGGGTCTAGTCTCGCCGTGGTTGGGAATCGTGGAATCGGTAAGTCATCGCTCGCGAGGCAGATTCAGGCTATTGGTGAAGGCAATAATGATCTGGTTGATAGGCTTGAGCTCGGTTATGGTCACAAGTTCGACTTTCTTGTAGTGTATCTTGCTTGCGGCAACAACGTCAGCGCGGTGGAGGACTTGCTAATCCGACTAATGAGCTCGCACGCCTGTCTGGCGCCTTGGATATATGAAGTAGAGAAGTCGCATAGGTATGTCTCCTCGCTCGCCCCACAGGTCTCTGCTAAGATATTTGGACTAGGAGCTGAGGTTGCTTCGAAAACAAGTACGGAAGCCTATTCAGAGGTGGCCTCGGTCCCGCAGGATGTCTTTTCAGTATTTGACAATGTTGTGAAAATAATTGCTGATGAGAAGATTGCATCGGATGGAATTCTGTTTGTTGTTGATGAGTTTGATCAGATTGATAATCCTAGTGGATTCGCCTCAATGTTGAAGGCGTTAGCGACGAATGCTCCAAATGTACGATTCTGCATTGTTGGCGTCGCTAAGGATATCCAGGATCTAATGCGTGAGCATGAGTCAAGCGATAGACTGTTCGCAGGGTCGATTATTTCTCTTGAGCCGATGAGCGCAGATGAGCTTCTGGAGATTGTTAATATTGCCGAGGCGAAGTTGGGTGGCTGGTATACGTTCTCCCAGGATGCTCGTGACAAGATGATCGGTCTCGCCGCAGGTCATCCGTACTTGGTGCACCTAGTTGGTAAGTTTGCACTGCGGAAAGCATATCGAGAAAATGCGCGAGTTATTGAGGGAGGCGATATCGATGACGTGGTTCGCACCATTGCTGAGAGTAACGGTGATCCTGTATTGGAGGGCCGCTACAGAAAGGCGGTGGCATCGTCTCGGCAGCGGGAGATTGTCCTCAAGTCGCTAGCAAGGAGTCAGGACGACAAGGGTGAGGTCTGGACGACTAATGCGTATAAAGTCGCCCTTGATGAAGGGGTAGATAACGCAAGCCAATATGTAGGCCAGCTTGTTACGAAAGAGTTTGGCCAAGAGATAGAAAAAATTCGCGAGAGATACTACCGATTTAAGGACTCTCTATTTGCAACATATGTTGCTGCGCGTCCAAGTATGCGCAGTGGTGATGATTGACATTAAGGCAACGTGGTGAGCGAGGCTCACCTCGCCAATCTTGCCCCCCCGCTTCTCCAACAGCGGCATCGCCCCCGGCCCCACCACGAAAAACCCCCGCAGCTTGCGCCACGGGGGGTCTCCAACTCTCACCACCTGGGCCCGAAGGCCCGGAGGCTCACTCGTAGGCGAGCTGCTCGGCGGAGGTGCGGCCGTCGCGGCCGGACTGCTCCTCGTAGGACACCTTCTGGCCGTCCGCGGGGGCCGCGAGGCCCGCACGCTCGACGGCGGAGATGTGCAGGAACACGTCCTGACCGCCCTTGTCAGGCTGAATGAAGCCGAAGCCTTTGGTGGAATTGAACCATTTCACGGTGCCGGTGGCCATGTCCGTGGTCTCCTGGTTGGGTTGGCGCGCGCAGAAGGCCGCGCCCTGGCAAGTCGGTCAGAACAAGATAACCGACGGCCTTGGGAGACGGACGATAGTCAAGCTTCAAGCGATAGCCATCCTCATATGGACCATCCGTGCGCCGATTGCAAGCCGCATATCGAAATCTCCCCGATCCCTCCCGATCAGCCCCCCGATCAGCTCACGGCCCAGCTCGGCGCCCGCTTCTCCAGGAACGCCCGGCGGCCCTCCGCGAAATCCTCCGAGCGCGCGCAGAGCGTCTGGTTGCGGTTCTCGATCGCCATCGCCGCCTCGAGGCTGGAGGCGTCCACCGCCATCGTCAGCCCCTCCTTGGTCAGCCGCAGGCCCGTCGGAGACGCGTAGAGCATCTCGTCCACATAGGGCTGCGCCGCGGCCTCGAGCTGGTCGTCGGGGACCACCTCCGAGACCAGCCCCACCGCCAGCGCCCGGGGCGCATGGATGAAGCGGCCGGTCAGCATCAGCTCCGAGGCGACCGAGCCGCCCACCAGCCGGGGCAGGAAATAGCTCACCCCCATGTCGCAGCTCGACAGGCCGATCTTGATGAAGGCGCAGTTCATCTTCGCGCTCTCGCCCGCGATGCGGATGTCGGAGGCGAGCGCGAAGGCGAAGCCGCCGCCGCAGCAGGGCCCCTGGATCAGCGACACGATCGGCTGCGGGCAGCGGCGCATCTTGATGTAGACCTCGGCGAGGAAGCCCTGGAAGTCCCAGCCGCCGCCGAAGGGCACGCCCTCGTTGCCGCGGCGGTCGCGCTCCTTGATGTCGAGGCCCGCGCAGAACGCCCGACCCGCGCCGCGCATGACCACCACGCGGGTCTTCTTGTCGTTCCTCAGCGCGCCGAAATAGTGGTCCAGCTCCTCGACCATGGCGACGTTGAGGGTGTTGAGCGCCTCGGGCCGGTTCAGGGTCAGCCAGTCGCAGGCGCCGCGCTTCTCGACGGTGATGGCGGTGTAGTCCATGGATCTCTCCTCAGCGCCCGGCCTGCACGTCGTCCACCCGCACCACGGTCCCGGTCACGAAGTCCGAGGACGGGGCGCAGAGGAACAGCAGCGTCGAATCCAGCTGCGCGGGATCCCCCAGCCGCTTGCGGGGATAGCCCTGGGTGATGTCGCCCATCCGCTCCAGCATCCCGTCCATCATCTCCGAGCTGAAGGCGCCCGGCGCGATGGCGTTGACGTTGATGCCGTAGCGGGCCCACTCGGTCGCCAGCGTCTCGGTCATCCGGGCCACCGCGGACTTGGAGACCGCATACAGCGCCGCCCCCTCGCCCTTGTACTTGAACGCCGCGGCCGAGGAGATGTTGACGATCCGCCCCCCCGTCCGCTCCAGCGCGATCAGCCGCCGGGCGACGGCGCAGGACAGCAGCCAGGGCGCGCGGACGTTGATGTCCAGCACCCGGTCCACCAGCTCCAGCGGCATCTTGTGGGCGCGCATCGCGTCGGGGATGCCGGCGTTGTTGACCAGGATGTCGACGGGGCCCAGCGCGCCCTCGACCTCGGCCACCACCGCCTCGATCCGCGCGGCGTCGGTCACGTCCAGCGCGAAGGCCGCGGCCTCGCCCCCCGCCTTTCGGATCTCCTCGGCCAGCCCCTCCAGCCGGTCGGTGCGGCGGGCGGCCAGCGCCACCTTCGCCCCCTGCGAGGCCAGCACTTTCGCAAAACGAAGCCCCAGGCCCGAGGAGGCGCCGGTGACCAGCGCCACCTTGCCCGTAAGGTCGGTCGAGGCGTTGGGCAGCGGAAAATCAGCGGTAGACAAGGGTTCCATCCTCCAGGTCGGCGGCGGGCAGGCTCTCCCGCTCTTCGTAATAGTCCTGGGAGTTCACCCAGGGCCCCCGATCCCCCTGCCGGGGCATCAGCGCATGACCGCGCAGGATGTAGCCGGCGTTGAAGTTCTCGGGGTCGATCCAGGGACGCGGCTCCATCTGCCGGTCCTCCTCGCGCAGGGTCGGCGTGACCGAGCGCACGCCCTTCTCGTCCATGTGGCGCAGCAGGCGGCTGACGAAGGCCGCCACCAGGTCCGCGCGCATGGTCCAGGACGTGCGCAGGTAGCCGAAGGTCCAGGCGAGGTTCGGAAGGCCCGTGATCATGATCCCGCGGTTGAGCCACTGCTCGGGCAGGGTCACCCCTTCGCCGTCGACGGCGAAGCGCACGCCCCCCAGCGGCAGCAGGTTGAAGCCGGTGGCGGTGACGATCACGTCCGCCTCCAGCAGCTCCCCGCCCTCCAGCCGGATGCCGCCCGCCTCGAACCGCTCGATCTTCGCGGTCACCACCTCCGCCTCGCCCTTGCGCAGCGCCTTGAACAGGTCCCCGTCCGGGATCAGCGCCAGCCGCTGCCGCCAGGGGCGGTAGGAGGGCTTGAAGTCCCGCTCCACCGGGTAGTCGGGGCCCAGATGCGCGCGCGCCGCGCCCAGCAGCTCCTCGCCGAGCGCCTCGGGCTCCTCGAAGCTGCGGCGGATGATATCCTCCTGCATCTTCAGGACCTTGCGGCGCATGATGTCGTGATACTGGTCGTCGGGCAGCCCCAGCGAGGCGAGCGTCACTTGGAACTCGTCATGGGTCGGGCGTGGCGCGAACCAGGTCGGCGAGCGTTGCAGCATCACGGCCCTGGCGCACTTGCCCGCGATCGCCGGGATCAGCGTCGCCGCCGTGGCGCCCGAGCCGATCACCACCACCTTCTTCCCCTCCAGGTCCTGATCCTCCGGCCAGGTCTGGGGGTGCAGGATCTCGCCCTTGAAGTCGTCCATGCCGGGCCACTGGGGCGTGTAGCCCTCGCGATGCTCGTAATAGCCCTGGCACATCCACAGGAAGTTGCAGGAGACGTGCAGGTCGGCCCCGTCCGCCAGCCGGCGCAGATGCAGCACCCAGCGCGCCTCCGCCGAGGACCAGTCCGCCGAGACCACCTCATGCCCGTAGCGCACGCGCCGGTGCAGGTCCTGCTCCTCCATCGCCTGATCGAGGTAGTCGAGGATCAGCTGCGCCTCGGCGATCGCCTTCTTCTTCCACGGCTTCCACGAAAACCCGAAGGTGTGCAGGTCGCTGTCCGAGCGGATGCCGGGATACTTGTGCGTCCGCCAGGTCCCCCCGAACTCCGCCTGCCGCTCGATCATCGCGAAGCTGCGCTCGGGGTGGTCCTGCTGGAGGTGATAGGCCGCGTCGATGCCCGAAATCCCGGCGCCCACGATCAGCACGTCGAAACAGGCGCCGTCCTCGAAGGTCCGCGCCTCGGCGGCCTCGAGCTTGCTGGATGCAATATTCATCGTCTCTCTCCCTGGCCCCGTGCGCCTTCTGGGGGCGCTTGAGGGGCGAATGCCGTCGCGGGGGGCGATTGCGTGCGCTGGCGGCCGTCGACCGGCCGCCGCGATCTCCTCAGGCGGTTTCCTTCGCCATCTCGGCCAGCCGCTCGCGCAGCTTGGCCTTGTGGACCTTCTCCAGCGTCGAGCGGGGCATCTCGTCCACGACATGCACCTCGTGCGGGACCTTGAAGTCGGCCAGCTTCGCCCGGCACTCCGCGATCACCGCCGAGGGCAGGGCCGAGCGCGCCTGCGCGTCCAGCCCCGGCGCGGGGATCACGAAGGCCACCGGCGCCTCGTCCAGCATCGGGTGCTTCTTGGCGACGATCGCGCCCTCGTAGACGCCCGGCACCAGCGCGATCACCCGCTCGATCTCGGAGGCGGCGACGTTCTCGCCCCCCACCTTCAGCATGTCCTTGTCGCGGTCGGCGAAGGTGATCCAGCCGTCCTCGCCCAGCGTCACCCGGTCTCCGGTCACGAACCAGCCGTCCTCGACGAAACTGTTCTCGGTCGCCTCCCGGTTCCCCAGATATTCGAGGAACATCTGGATCCCCTGCCAGCCGCGGCACTGCAGATGCCCGGTCTCCCCCGGCTCGACCATCCGGCCCGCGTCGTCGAGGATGCGGATGTCATACCCCGGCCCCGGCCGCCCGGTGGTCATCGGCTTGTTGGCCTGCTTGCTGTCCCCCACGATCCCGTGCGAGATCGTTTCGGTCATCCCCCACCAGCCCATCGAGCGCACCCGATAGAAGGCGTCGAACGGCGTCTCGTTCGCCGCCATCCCGAACATGCGGATCGAGTGCTTGGGCGCCGGTCCCTGCTGCTGCACCGCCTTGAGGAAGAACGGGATCATCGAGCACCAGGTGACCCCGTTGCGGTTCACCACGTCCCAGAAGCGCGAGGCCGAGAACTTCGGCATCATCACCACCGTCCCCCCCGCCCACATGCTGGGCAGGATCGAGTAGGTCCGCGCATTGGTATGGAAGGTCGGCATCATCACCAGATGCACGTCGTCCGGCCCCAAACCCTCGTTGAAGGCCGAGCACCGCCCCCCCCACAGCGCATTGCCATGGGTCCACAGCACCCCCTTGGGCCGCGAGGTGGTCCCCGAGGTATACTGCACCGAGCCCAGCCGCCACGGATCGGGCGCGAGGGCGGGCAGGGCGTCGGGATCCCCCATCAGCCCGGAGAACGCCGCCTCCGCCTGGGGCTTGAGGGCGCCCTCGGCCGGGGCGCCTCCGACGAGGGTCTCCGTCACCGCCACCCAGCGCAGATGCCGGCAGGCGCCCGCGACCCGCTCGGCCAGCTCCGGCTGGGTGATGGCCGCGACCGCGTTCGAGTTGTCGGCGAAATATTCCAGCTCGTCGGCCGAGGAGCGGGTGTTGGTCGTCACCACGATCGCCCCGATGCGCTGGCAGGCGAACCAGGCCAGCTCCATCTGGGGCGAGTTGTCGAGATGCACGATCACCGCCTCGCCCGCCTTGATCCCCCGCGCGTGCAACCCGGCCGCCAGCCGCAGCACGTCGCGGCGGAACTCGGCGTAGGTCCAGACCCGGCGCGGGGCGTCGAAGGGCTCCCACACCAGGAACGGGTGGTCGCCGCGGGTCTCGGCGCGGTAGTCCAGCAGCCAGTTGACGTCGCGTCCCGCGAACGGGTTGATGATCTGAGTCCGCGCGTCGCGGTTGGGGGTGGGCATGGCGGTCTCCTCCCGGCCCGGCGAGTCGATTCCAGCCCCTCGGGGCCCGTCCCGGGTCCTTGTTAACCGCATGGTTGAACGTTCCGGCGCCGCGACGCAAGCGGGGAGGGAAGCGACGCAGCGTCGCTTTTCAACCTGTCGGCCGACAGGCTCCCGGGCTCATAGGCGCCCTGCGGGCGGGCTTGGGCCCGTAGCGGGCGGCGCGCGCGACGCCCGGCGGGGCGCATCTGTCCCGCTTTGGGGCGCCTTAAATCAACCGAAGTGATTTAACCGCCGGGCGCGCGAGGCGCCCGGCGGCCCGTTTCTTAACCAACCACGAACGGATCGACGGGGCGGATCGGGGGGTGCGCGGCCTCGATCACCGCGCCGGCGTCGAGCAGCAGGTCCTCGCGGAACCGCGGTCCCAGCAGCTGCACGCCCATCGGCTTGCCCGGCGTCCCGGTCGAGACCGTCAGCGCCGGCAGCCCCAGCGCCGGCAGCCCGACCTGGAGCATCTGGGCCGCGTAGATCCGGTCGAAATCCGCCTCGCTGGCGACGTCGGAGTTGTTGGCGAAGGGCGCCTCGCCCGAGACCGGCAGCAGCACGATCGGCCACTCCGCCAGGAACAGCTGCCACTCCCGCAGCAGCCCCAGCCGGCGCTGCAGGGCGGCCATCGCGTCGGCCTCGGGGCCGGCGATGCGCATCATCTGCTGGGCCACGAAGATCGCGTCGGGATCGCCCTCGGCGGCCAGTTTCGGCCCGCCCGCGACGCCGAAATCGGCCATCCACAGCTCGATGTTCAGCCGCGCCGTCTCGCGCAGCGGGGGCAGGGGGACCTCCTCGACCTCGACGCCCGCCTCGGCCAGCGCGGCGGCGGC